>DATKMG010000074.1:0-8986 GCA_035541995.1 Terriglobia bacterium | reverse complement strand
GAACCTTCAGAAATGGAGAGCGGTTCAAATGGGAGGAGTATGATTTCGAGATCACCCACTCGCCCGGTCACACGGAGTACCAGATGGCCCTTTATGTTTCCATTGACGGCGCCAGAGTGGCTTTCACCGGCGATGCATTCTTTGCTTATCCAGATCCTAACCAAGGGATACTTCGCCACAACCTGATTTTCCGCAATCATGTGGAGAGCGACAGCCACATCAAATCGATCCGCAACTTAATCGATCACGAACCCAACCTGATTGCGCCGGGCCATGGGCGGCCCTTCCTGGCCAACCGGGAAGAGTTGCTGGCGACGGAAGAGAAGATGCGCAAGCAGGAGACTCTTTTTAAAGGCATCATTGCCGATCCCGATGTGAACTTTGGACTGGACCCGAGCTGGTGCAGTATCTATCCATACCAGATGTTGATCAGTCCGGGCACGTCCGCCCCGGCTGAAATCCGGGTCCAAAACTACCGGAACGCTCCCATGAAGATGGAGGTGGCATTGCTGGCGCCGGCCGAATGGAAGCTGGAACCGGAAGTCTTGCGGTTTGAGGCGCCTGCCGGAGACAAGACCCGGCAGCCGTTCCGCATCCAGATTCCCAAAGATTGGCAACCTCGCTCACCGCGCTTTGCCATGGCAGCCGACGTGGTTTGCGACGGCAAGTATCTGGGGCAAATCACCGAAGCGGTGGTGGACGTTGGGTTGTGAAGACAGCGCCGGCGCACCTTTCCATGGCTGGTCGGCAGACAGTCTCCCATTCTGCGGCCTTGTCCGAGCAGGGAATAGCAATTTCACGCTTCGTTCAGGCTTCCTGCCATCCCACGAATGAAGCGTATTCCCAGCCGACAATCGCGTCTTGGACTGCGGTGGCAAGCGAGGGACGGCGGTTCCTCGCGCGACACCGCTTTGGTTTCGACCAGACAGCTGGAATCGCTGATTCGGAGAGCCTTGGGCAGCCCCGAGCAAAAGCGCCGTCGTCGCAGGGCTCTGCCGGCGCACTCCACAAAAGGCGCTAATGCCGCTTCCCAATGTCCGAACCCCAGGGCCCCCGAAGGGGGACAAATCAATCCAAGCCTCATTTCCGGTCAATGCCAGAAGATTACGAAAAGCACGACCAAACCTGCGCAGTAAGCGATGCCCCAGGTCAGACCTCCACGCAGCATCATTGTGGCCGGTTGGAACGGCCCGGACCAGCTACCAACAGGGAGAAGATCGCGACCCAGCATCGCTAATTTCCCGCTGCGTTGTATGAGGAAGGTCACCATGACAAGCCAGATCCCCATGGCTATGCCGAATCCGAGCCAGTGCAACCAGGCCATTGTCTTCAGCCATGGCAAGCCGTGCTGCAGTGCATAAAAGGCAAGTATGACAGCGAAAAACCATCGCAGGCTATCTAGAACTCGTAGTGAATAGCGACAGTTTGCTTCCTGCCAATGGTAGTGCTCTTCAGCCCGTTCAGGGGGCAGAGGGAATCTCATACGCGCGAGGATGACCTTGCCGGGAAAAATACCCACTATGACGTAGGTCATCAAAACTGGATATCCCCAACTAATCCCGGAGACTCCATTGCTGCCGATCAGCAACCAACTGACAGTGAGGACAACGGCAATCAGGGCTTCCATGGGCCACGAGATATAGTCACGGAGTCGTCGGGTCTCCAGCACAATAGCAGCTCCTGATAATTGAGGCGGGTGGGCTCCGAGCGTCCGCCTGACCCAAAGATGGAAGCCCCCCAACAAGGTAAAGAACGTGATCACGTCTACAGGAGCTATCAGAGGCAAATCATCCCAGCGCCGCAAAGCAAGAGGAACCACGAACGCAGAAGCAAGAAAAGAGTGCTGCAGCAATAGCAATCTGCGATAGACCTTCAACCAACGGACCCCCGGCCCCTCATAGAAGCCAGGAGCGACCGCAACCCCGAAAAAGAAGTTTGGACCGTGCTTCAGGGGTAAGTTCCACAATCTCCAAACAAGAAAATAGAACCGAAAGACAATGACCAACCCAGAAGAAAGAAGCGGCACCAGGTAAGTTCCATGTTCAGTCATGGGGAACCTCCTTTTTATTAAGCACCTTGAGTTCTTGCCGAACGATTTTAGTTATTTCACGCTCACTAAGCCCCGCCAGAATCAAGTTGGTCAAGGCGGCGCACAGGGGTTTAAGAAGTTCGTCCTCCTCGACTTTGCGCGCACGCCGGGACGAGACAACTACGCCGATCCCATGACGCACGGCAAGGAGGCCCTCGTCTTGCAGCTGACGATAGGCAACGGCAATCGTATTCAAGTTGACCCCGAGGTCACCGGCGACCTGCCGGACAGAGGGAAGAGTCATACCTTCGTGAAGTTTGCCTCGAGCGATCAGGGCTTTAACACCGTCGACGATCTGTTGGTATAGCGGGCGTCTGTCATTAGCGTCGATAGCTAGAAACATTACAACCTCCTCTGTACAGTGTATGCATACTCCATACAGCTGTTATTGTCAAGAACAATTTCGCTGGTTTTCTGATTGGTTAGCTAAAGGGAGGGGATCGGATTTCCCTGGAAGGTCTGTGACCCGCAAATCTGTGACTAGCGTCCTGTCACCAGCTATTATTCCTATGCGGGCAGGATGAGAAGGATGAAGGCAGAGGAGATCCTACAATTCCTTTTCGTCAATGACTCTAGTGAAGAGGCATTGTTCAATTCATGTGATCATCAAAGTGCAGCACCGTTAGCGGTCTTGACAACCCTTCTGGAACAATGATCTGATTCAAGCCGCACCGTGGGAAACCGGCCCGGCGCAGAGGACAGTTGCGTGCCGGAATTCGGTTTCCTCGCGATATCAAACCTCCGTTCCGCGCGCCGAGAGGACTTAAAACATGCACCTTCATCTGATTGATTGGGTTATTGTCGTCTTTTCCCTTCTTATTTGTTTTGTCCCGGCGCTCTTTTTTGGCAAACGGGCCGGCAAGAACACCTCAGAATTCTTCGTCTCCGGACGGTCCGTGCCCTGGTGGCTGGCTGGCCTATCAATGGTGGCCACCACCTTCAGCAGCGACACGCCTAATCTCGTAACTGACATCGTGAGGCGCACCGGAGTGGCAGGGAACTGGGTCTGGTGGGCGTTTACACTGACCGGTGTGGCGACAGTCTTCTTCTACGCCCGGTTATGGCGGCGGTCGGGAGTCATGACGGACCTGGAGTTCTACGAACTTCGTTACTCCGGCGCAGCCGCCAGCGTGGTGCGGGGATTCCGTGCGGTTTACCTGGGCTTTTTCTTTAATTGCATGATCATGGCCACGGTCAACCTGGCAGCCTGCAAAATCGCCGGCATCCTTTTCGGCTTTGAACGCTGGCAGACGCTCCTGTTTGTCGGTCTCTTGAACGTCGTATTCGCTACCCATTCCGGTTTATGGGGTGTGCTTGTCATCGACATGGTCCAGTTCTTCATCAAGATGACTGCAGTCATTGCCGCTGCTTATTTTTCACTCCAGTTGCCCCAGGTGGGCGGCCTCTCCGGAATGGTCGAGAAACTCTCGGCGCTCAAGGGACCGGGTGGACTCCATTACCTCGATATCCTGCCGGATTTCACCAACAATTGGGACATGGCGCTGGCTGTCTTCATCATGCCCGTTGCCGTCCAATGGTGGGCCGTGTGGTATCCGGGAGCAGAACCGGGGGGCGGCAGTTATATCGCCCAGCGAATGCTGGCCTCAAAGTCGGAGAAAGATTCTCTGGGAGCCGTGCTGTTCTTCAATATTGCTCATTACGTTCTGCGTCCGTGGCCCTGGATCATTACGGGACTGTGCTCGATTCTGGTTTATCCCGAACTGTCCGATATTCAAAAGGCTTTTCCGAACCTCGATCCAAGGTTGCTGGGACACGACATTGCTTTCCCCGCCATGCTGAAGTTCCTGCCCATGGGGTTTATCGGGTTGATGGTCGGAGGGCTCATTGCCGCCAACTCATCAACCATCCTGACCCATCTGAACTGGGGCGCCTCTTATCTGGTGCATGATTTCTATCGGCGCTTCATTCGAAAAGACGCAACCGAGAAGCAGTATGTGATGGCAGGCCGCATTGCCACCGTCATCCTGTTCTTCTGCTCATCCAGCCTGGTCTTTTTCCTGGACTCTGCTTTGGGCGCCTTTCATGTCATCCTTCAGGTTGGTGCCGGCACGGGGCTGTTGTACTTGATTCGCTGGTTCTGGTGGAGAGTGAACGCCTGGTGTGAGGTCGTGGCGATGGTCAGCTCATTTGCCGTTTCCGTGGCCCTGCTCATCCTCAACAAATATGGCATTTCCATTAGCACTCACATCGCCCTTTTAATTACTATTGGCTTCACCACGATTTGCTGGGTCTTGACCGCTTATCTGGGGCCGCAGACGGACCGCAAGGTCCTGGTGGAGTTCTACAAGAAGGTCCGCCCCTTTGGGCCCGGCTGGACGCGCATTCGCAAGGAAGCGGGCATTCCTGCGGAAGAACTGGGAACAACCCGCGAGAACATTCCTATGGCGCTGTTGGGATGGGTGACCGGTTGCACGGTGATCTGGTCAGCCCTTTTTACAGTCGGTAACTTCCTTTACGGCCGTTTGAATTATGCAGGCTTGCTCCTGGCTGTATTCATCGTGTCCGGTCTGATACTCTTGCGTGTGATTAACCGCCTCTGGACCAGCCCAAAGGGTTAGCCCGGAAATCTCACCACCAAGGCACCAAGGCACAAAGAATAAGCCCAAGATCCTCGCCTGCCCGGAAATGCAGCAGGTCTTCACTTGGGTTGTTCGACCAATCTGAAAAAGAGTGATAAGAGTGGAAATGCCGGTGTGCCTTGATGAATCCGCAACATCGGGTTTGACTTGTTGTCTTGGTGCCCCTGTGGTGAGAGATGCAGGTCTGGGATAGCATCGACCTGGGCCAGTTTGGATTTTCAGTCAGCCCGAAAGGGTTATTTTGTCATAAGTGATTCAAGGGCCGCCTTGCGGGTGGATTCTAGCGTCTCCTTCAATGATTCGCCAGGCAGTTCATTAATGATGGGGTGAATTAACCATCCCAGACCATAAGGAACGTCTCGACTCAGCGAAAGGGTACGGCATTCGACGAAGACTCCTTCCTTTACCTCGTCCAAATGCCAGTATGCATAGAGACGCCACAGAAAGCCATGGTCCTCTCCGACAGGCCGCTCGTGCTCTTCTGGACTCCCGGCGTCACTGACCTCGGCAATCTTCAAGCTGTAAGAGCGACAGTACCAGCGGTTCGTACCCGCCTGATAGTAGCGAGCCTCATGTTTTGTATTGAGGACCACCGTCAAAATCTTCTTTTTCTTCAGCTTCAGATAGAACCAAAACGTGTTGCCTTCCTGCTTTGTCAGCCTGGAATCGATGACCTCGGGATAGATCTCCTTGTGACGGTTAAAATCCTGCAAGATGCCAAGCACCGTCTTCACGTGAATTTCTGGAATGAACATGGCGCCGACCCAGTCGTGAACAATCCCCCCTTTAATATGGACACTCTTGTTGCTGGTCAGTTGCTCAACCACAACTTCCCCTTTTCGAACTTGCTCCAGGTCGCGGGGATTATCGTAGACCCTCAAAAACTTTTTTTGCCCGGCCCACCGTTTGCTCAAGGATTCCTCTGTCATCCGGACGTATTCATTGAAACCCTTTAACGCCTCAGGGCTCAACTTCGTTGTCTGGGAGTAAGCAGGCAAGACAAACCCCATGAGCAGGAAGAACAAGGTCTTTTTCATTTTGATTGCTGACCCGCCCGATTCTTTACGCAGCTTGTGGGAAGTTCCTTAGTCTGACTTCTTTCGCGAATCTCGACAGAAGATTGAAGTGATCAGATCACCTGCCAGGCCTACCAATGCAGTTGGAGCGGCAGTGTCGAGCGCAAATCTGCTGCTTCACCTAAAGAGCCCCCGTCCAGCGTTAGCTCGAGGACGTGCTCGCGCCAGCCTCCGAACTTCATCCCGGGCGCACAGCACCCACGATTCGATGCTTTTCACTGGCTACTGTCCTTTATCCCCCGTGAATCGGATGATTTGATGGCAATGAAAGAGATCTGCTCCAAGGTAGGATAGTGGCCTTGTTCATCGGGTTTTCGTTCAGTTGACTCAATTTGCTGAATCGTTGTTCTAGCGGGCGGCGGCCCCTTGAAATATTTGGAGTAGATTTGGTTCATTGTTTGAAAATCAGCCAGATCATCGAGGTAGACATTAGTTGCGACGACTTGGCTGAAATTCATATCTGCTTCCTCCAGGTTATCGAGCAGGTTTCGCATGGTCTGACGAAGCTGATGCTCGACGGCGGAGGCAAAGATTCCGCCGTTAGGCCCCGGAATGAAACCGCTCTTGGCCGAGCAATAGAGTGTGTCTCCGGCAAACACGCAAGGGCTGGCAGTCGGACTGGGAGCCATGTTCTTTGGCCGTATGGCCCGACGCTGGCTGAGGTCTCGAACGGCGACGCCCGTGAATTCAATCTGGGCATCTTCAGGCAAACTTGAAACTTGAATTGTGGCCCGAGCCGGCGTGTTTCCGAACTCGAACCGCTTCGCATAGCGTTCATTCATGACGGTCATGGGTATTTGTTTTGTGAGATAGGGGTTGACGAACACCATGTGAGCTATTTTCAAACCCCCAGCTTCGACCACGGCCTTCATGCCGTCTAGTGCCATGTCCACTTGTTCGCCTGGATCTGCGGGGATCTTTCCAGTGCGGAGATCTCGTCCGCGCATCCCTGAGACAAACAATCGATCATGAGTGAGAATACCGGCAGACGCAGGCTCGCCAGAGGGGAAGTCAGGCACTGTGATGACTTTTTTGTCGGCCAGATTTCGAACAGCTACCGCATTGATTTCGACAGGAGTCCCTGGCAACTTGGCGATACCCAGCGTCGCCCGGGCGGGCGGAGCTTTCAGAAAGTACTGTGCATACACGCGGTTCATTTCAGCATACTTCCCGATATCCTCCAGGTAAACATGGGTATAAACAACGTTCTCCATGCTCAGCCCAGCCGCTTCCACCACAGCTTTGACGTTTTCCAGAGCCTGTCTTGTTTGATCTGCAAACGTCGAGGGTAGGGTCCCATTGGGGAGACGCGCCCCTTGCCCGGAAACATAGACGTAATCTCCGACCGCAATGCCTGGAGTATAGGGACCGATTGGAGCCGGCCCCGACGAAGGGACGACCGCGCGAATCTGAGCATAGAGGTTCAAGTGAAGCAGCAAAAGCATCACAAAGACCGAGGTTCGTGTCATTCTTTGTACCCCCTATCGTTCAGTCCTGGAACCTGGTTAGGCCACCCGGCTGAGGCTGCAGGATTATGCCTGGGTCCATATTTCTACTGACAGCCGGCTCCTACCTGGGCCGCCACCATAACCAACCGATTGCATGGAATTTCTTTTCGCGCTTCCGGATCTTACCCGGTCAAAGCTTTTCCTGGTCTATCAGGCGCACCATTGAAACGGGACAAGACTACGCCGCAGCCTTCTTGCTGGCGTTGCGCAAGATCTCACGCAGCTTTTGGCCGACAATCAGCTCTTCCCCGTCCTGAAGTGTCATAGAAACGATCTGTAGTCGGTTGGGAGTCTCTCTTGACTTGCTCTCTTTTGGTGCTCCCTCGTGTACCCCAGATACCATGCTGGGATTGCTCGAGGTCAACACCTCAATGCGAGGTTCCCCCGCACGAAGTTGTTGATCGCATTGTGCCACGGTCAATCCAAACTTGTCCTCGTCCCAGTTGACAGTCAGGGTCGGATAACGGTTCCCCTCGGCAGGAATCTCGATCTTGGTGGTCACACCGGGAACCGTCTCGACAAGCTTGACGATCCTGTCGACCCTTCTCTTCCATTCCTGGTTCAGCTGAGCGAGGTCCATGTGGGACCATGCTTCAACAGCTGCCAGCACACCAATGATCTCTTCTTTGCCTACCTTCATGGCGCGGCACACGGCCCCTTCCCACGGATTACAGTTGGCCAACGCTGCTTCGATCAAATCTTTGCGGCCCAGCAGCAACCCGGAGCATTGCGGACCTCGCAAGCCTTTACCTCCACTGAAACAATAGAGGTCGATACCCATTTTGGCGTATCGGGATAGGTTCTCAAAAGGCGGGATTCCGGCAGCGTCGTCCAGCAGCAATGGAACCGCGGCCTTTTTCGCCACAGCAATGGCCTTTTCCAGTCTTTCTCCCAGCCAGGTGGTATAGATCATCGCTGTTCTTTCCGTGAGAGCAGTTTGCAGTTCTTCAAGCGAATGAGCCAAAACCAGCTTGCCGCCGGCCAGACGGATGGCGCTATCGAATGCGATCCGGCCGCCCAGCATCACCACTTCGTTCTTCAGTCCCGTCGTGTCAGGCAACTGCCAAATCTTCACCGGGTCAGCACCAGCAATACAGGCAGCCGTAGCTGCGGCCATTGCCCCTGCCGCCCCCGAAGTCGCCATGCCGGATTCAGCCCCCGAGATCTCGGCCAACCGTTTCCCCACCGCTCTCTGCAACTCGAAGATATCCACGAAGTGCTGTGAGGCACCATCCATAGCTTTACGAACCTCGGGCAACTCAAGAGAGCCGCTCAGATAGGTCCAGGTCCCGCGGGCATTGATGAAGGGGCGAACTCCGATCCTGCGGTACACATCGATACTTGAAGTCTTTCCGACAGCCGAAGAGACTCCCTGGGCCAATCCCCGGGCAGCGATGGCTCCAAATACGGGAGCTGCAGCCACCCATTTCATAAACGTACGTCGATGGGGGAGAAATGATTTCATGAGATGCCTCCTCTTGCGAAATGCCAGTACTTTCTCTAACAGCCCTGAAAAGGGCGATAGAATTTCAGCTCATGACCAGAGAGGGGGTACTGTGGTCCCGAGTTCCCGGGATCCGCCTGGGATCGCCGACGCCCTCGTCAGCCCTTGCCAAGCTGGGGCTCGGCAGTCCCGGCTCCCTGCCGCCATAATCTTCGAACCCGAGGTCGTCAGTCCGAAAAGCCCAGAGTTGGCCGTAAAGTCAATGAACC
>DATKMG010000073.1:0-9813 GCA_035541995.1 Terriglobia bacterium | reverse complement strand
TCTGGATGAACCCTCGGCTGGACTGGATCCCCAGGCAAGGCACGAAATCTATGAGCTCATCCAGAAGTTGAGACAAGAAAAACGGACGATTCTGCTGACCACCCACTATATCGAAGAGGCCGAGAAGCTCTGCGATCGGGTGGCCATCATTGACGAAGGCAAGATCATTGCGATGGGTTCTCCCCGAGAAATCCAGTCACGAACTCTCGGCCAATCGGTGATCGAGGTTGAATGCACAACCGCAATGCCGGATATCTCCATGCCTGAGTTGAACCATGCTGTCAGCGTGCATGTTTCAGAGGATCGCAGGATTATCGCCGTCGTCAGTTCACATCCAGCCAAGACCTTGGTGGACCTTGTCAAGTGGCTGGATCAGATCGGGATTGACCTGGCAGATGTCCACCTGAAAAGACCATCTCTGGAAGATGTGTTTATTGAATTAACCGGGAAAAGCTTACGCGAATGAAAAGCTATCTGGCGCTGATCAAAGTCGATTTCAAGTTGGCCAGTCGAAGCAGGGAAGTTCTCTTCTTCAACTACCTTTTCCCTCTAATTCTCTTCTTCATTTTTGCTGAGATGATGGGGGCCGAGCGGGGCGGAGCCATCGTCTACGTGGTTTCAATGGTCTTGACGTTGGGAATCCTGGGCAATGGGTTGTTTGGGGCCGGGATGCGTGCGGTCCAAGAGAGAGAAACTAATGTCCTCAGGCGTTACAAGGTAACCCCCATTTCACCACTGCCTTTATTGGTGGCTTCGCTGGTGACCGGCTGGTTGATTTTTTTGCCGATTGCCGTTGTGACTTTAGCGTTGGCGCACATCCTTTACGGAATGCCGGTCCCTCATAACGGGTTTTCTCTATTCGGTTTGATCTCGTTGGGGGTCCTGGCTTTTCGCGCCATTGGCCTGATCCTGGCCGCTGTCGCTAATTCCTCCCAGGAAAGCCAGGTCCTAATTCAATTACTGTACATGCCCATGATCTTCTTGAGCGGGGCTACGATACCTGTCGCATTCCTACCTAAGTGGGCACGCCTCATCTCTCAGTTTCTCCCAGCGTCTTATCTGGTGACGGGATTCCAGGGGGTATTCTTCAGGAACCAAAGCTTGTGGGAGAATAGCTCAGCTGTCGGAGCATTGCTATTAACTCTGATCCTGGCTCTCTTCATTGCTAAGAAAATATTCCGATGGGAAAAGGGCGAGAAGATTCCTTCTGCAGCCAAAGGTTGGGTTCTAGCGGTGCTTACCCCTTTCCTGGTTCTGGGGACATATCAGGCCTTTCACGAGGACCATCTCTCACAACAGAGGGTCTTGTATCGCGACCTCCAGCGCAGCGGCACGGTCCTGATTCGAGGAGCCAGGATCTTTGTTGGTGACGGGCGCATCATTGAGACTGGTGGACTGTTGCTCAGGAACGGCAAGATCGAAGGGCTTTATTCCGATAAGATTCCGGACCCCAAGGCCCTAAAGGCTGATGTGATCGAAGGTGCAGGCAAGACCTTGTTGCCTGGCCTGATCGATGTCCAAGTTTACCTGGCTGCTTCAGGTGGAATAGGCGACCAGCCTGAGCCCTCTGTTTCCCCCAACACTCTGGCTCACGAGCTGTCTGCGTATCTCTATTGCGGCATTACTACGGTTGTGAGCGCAGGCGACCCCCTCGATCCGCTGCTCAAGCTTCGGTCTCGCATCTCCAACGGAGGACGACTGGGAGCCAATTTGTACCTTTGCGGTTCGCTATATACAGTCGAGGCGGAGCGTGGAACTGAACTCCTAGGGCAAATACCCGGTTTCATCCAGGTTCAGCCTCTGGCCCAATGGGTCCGCCTTCCAAGAGATCCTGAAGAAACCCGTCGCAACATTCGTGGACTCAAGGTCCGGGGTGTCGAAGGGGTTAGGGGAATATTGCGGAGCTCAGGTCTCGATGAAGAGTCGGATGTAACGATGCTGCAGGTTGCTGCACAAGAAGTAAGGTCTCAACGAATGCTACTTGTCGTACTCGCCGGGAACAATCAAGGTATTGGCAACGCACTCCTGATCGGTGTGGACGGAATTGAAGATGGATCAACCCCAGAGGCTATTTCAGACCGCCTGTTGGCAGACATGGCCCAGAAGGGGATAGCGTTTGATCCTTCTTTAAGCAAAGTCGAAGCTTTGAGTCAGCTCTACGATGGGAAACAAGATTTGCTGAACCGTGCCCTGGCTGAACAAGTGGGGCCCACCTCCTTGATTGAAGGAGTCCGAAAGGCCCTCCAGACAAAGAAGTCGAATCAAATCATTACGTCATTGGGAGAGTTTCACCCAAACCTGGCGCAGGCTAGTAATAATTTGCGCCGCGCCTATCAAGCAGGAGTAAAGCTCGTAACCGGCAGTGGCGCTGGTAATCCTCTGGTCTTTCACGGCCCTACCATTCACAGAGAATTGCAGTTGTGGGTAGATGCCGGGATTCCGGCGTCAGTTGCATTGCAGGCGGCTACTTACAACGCCGCCCATTTGCTGCGGCTTGACGACCGGATCGGCCTGATCAAAGAAGGATACGAGGCAGATTTGCTGCTAGTCGACGGAGACCCGCTCAGCGATATTACGGCTACGGAACGTATCTCTCTTGTGGTCTTCAAAGGTGAACGTGTTAACCGAGCGGCACTCTTCAGCCAGGAATGAAGTCCTGATTCTCCCGAAGCAAGTGCAATCAAAATCAAGAGGTGGAGATTCTATTGGGAGTTGCAGAAAATAGTAACAACCTCTTGTCCCGAAAGTACAACTGGAGATCGGACAGTAGTGAAGTGGCTTTGGTGCTTTTTATGGAGTGCGCCGGCAGAGCGTGGGGCGGTGGTCCCACGCAGCGACGGCGCTTTGGCTCGGAGCGCCCAAAGGGGTAAATATCATGAAAATTCGCAACAAAAGCGGACGTCGAAAATTCCTGAAATCCGCTGCGGCTTCCAGCCTGGCACTGGCGGCATTGAAGAAGGAATCCATCATTGCCTCTCCCAAGTATCGAGTGGGGCTTATTGGCTGTGGGTGGTGGGGGATGGTCGACCTGCAGTATCTCATGGCCTCCGGTAAAGCCTCCGTCGTCGCACTTTGTGATGTGGACCAGAACCATTTGCAATCTTCGATTCGGGAAGTTGAAAAGATGCAGGGGCAGACGCCCAAAGGGTTCAGCGATTTCCGAGCGATGCTGCAAGGCGAGAAGCTGGATATTGTGGTGATCGCGCCTCCGGACCACTGGCATGCGTTGACGGCCATCGCTGCCTGCGAAGCCGGCTGTGATATTTACCTGGAAAAGCCGATTTCCCATACCCTGAGAGAAGGCCGCGCCATCGTAAACGCTGCCCGCAAGCATGGGCGCATCGTGCAGATCGGCACGCATCGCAGGAGCGGGGTTCACTATCGGACGGCGATCGAGTTCCTGAAGGCCGGGAATCTGGGGGATATTGGGATGGTCCGGGCATTCGTGCATTACAGTATCCCCGGTGGGAATCTCAAGGATTCAGAGCCACCTGCGGGTTTCGACTACAACTTTTGGTGCGGTCCCGCTCCCATGCCCCCCTTTAACCAGATGCGCTTCCATAGGAATTGGCGTCATTACGCGGATTATGGTAACGGCCAGCTAGGGGACTGGGGAGTCCATTGGTTCGATCTGATGCGGCTGGCGATGGGTGTCAAATACCCGAAGGCCGTCTCTTCCTCCGGTGGGATATTCGTGCAAGAGAATAGCTTCGATACGCCAGACACGCAGATAGTCAGTTTTCAGTTTGAAAAGTTCACGGCAGTCTGGGAACACCGCACATACGATCAAGATCCATCGGCCAGAAGCAATGTGGGGCTCCTGTTTTACGGCAGCAAGGGTATCTTGCACATCGGCTGGCTGGACGGGTGGACCTTCTATCCCAATGAGAAAGGCCTGTCTTCACAACATGCCAACTCTGAGTTTACCACTCCGGACGCCGAAAATATCAAAGCTCATATGGCCAATTTCCTGACCTGCGTCGAGACTCGGCAATTGCCTGTTTCTGACATCCTGGAAGGTCATTATTCCACCGCCATGTGCCTGTTGGGAATGGTGTCCCAGAAGCTCGGCCGGGGAATCAAGTGGGACGGGGAGCGAGAAGTGGTTCCAGGGGATGAGGAAGCCAATCGACTTCTTTCGAGAATATATCGCCCGCCCTGGAAGTACCCTGACGTATGACAAGGTAGAGGATGGAGTTGATAAAACAAGACCTTGGCGCATCGGGGGATTCATTCAAGGGCAAACGAAAGTGATTTCGCGGGCTCTGCACAGCAGCATGGGTTCCGGCTCCCTTCAGGTTTTTTCCCAAACCAATCACCCTCGTTTTAATCCGAACAATCCTGCCTACCGTCCCAAAACGGAATTTCTCCGGATCTCACTCGCGTATGTGAGACCGCTGTCATTGGGATTTCGAGAGAATCTGCGTTCCACACCCATCACTATAGTAGTGGCGATAAGTAGTTGACACTCCAAACACCTCAAAGGTAGACTTATCCATCGATCCACACCAGTATTGGTGAACACTGATGCCCTCTCGCACCTCCTGGACGAGTTATCTGAAAGTCTCCCTTGGTGCAATTGCTATGCGTCTTGACAGCACGATCGACTGTGCCGGTAAGATCCCGCTCACCAAACTGCGTAAGAATCGCAGTCTATGGCGGCGGCTTCAACTGGCGTAGCGGAAACGCAGCTGAATCTGGAAGGAAGACCTCATCAAGGGATGTGAGCTTGAAAGGGTCAAGCATCGTGAAATAGGGTGGTCTCCAACTATGTTCTGATGCAATTTGCGACATAGATTATTGTTCTTCTTCGTAGCAGAGAAAAGGTCGGGTCTGCCTCCAAGCTGGCCTCAGTGAGGTTAATGTGAGGGGTAGGATGACGTGCAATCGGCTGCAGGGAGGGTTACAGAGTTGATAAATGGGGTGGCTAATCCCTGTCGCGTCATGGTGGGGACTGACCGGTCGGAGACGGCCGAACGGGCAGTCCGGTGGGCGGCAGATTTGGCCGATCGCTTCAGAGCCGATCTGCACGCGGTCCAGGTGATTGATCCTGAACATCACGCCGACTTGGAGCACGGGGCGGCCGACCGGGTCCGGGTTGCGGCGATGACTGACCATCTCATCCAGCATGCACGCTCGATCGCCGGAGATCGCGGACGCGCTAGGGTTGTCATCGATGATGATCCTGCGATGGCGTTAGTTCGTGCGGCTGCAGAGGACGAGGTTGACATCCTGGTTGTCGGCAACGCCGGAATGGCGGGGCGCAAGGAACAATCGCAGAAGTTAAAGGTCCGGGCGTTGCGCGTGTTTGAGGCGATCGAGCGGCTGATTGGCGCGCGTCCGGGTCAGATGCTGGATGTGAATTTCCGTGCTGCATCTCTTGAGCGGACTGTGCGCCGCGCAGGCCAGCGGCTCGCCTTGGGGCTCATGGGAGGCTTCGCGGTCCTAGCCAGCGCGCTCACAGCGATCCCGGAGCACGTCGGTAGTTGGGTACCAATCGCCTTTGGGCTTGTCGGTGTGGTGTTCATGCTGGCTCTGGTCTTGGACCTCCTGCACCGCGAAGACCATCTGGGGCGGATGACTTGAGCGACGGCAGAAAAGGCCCTACATCCAGGAGGAGAGTTTGGCAAAAGTAATCGTCATCGGGGGTGGAGTGGGTGGGTTGACCGTGGCCCACGAGCTCGCTGAGCGCGGACTGGAGGTACACGTCTATGAGGCGCTTGCCGCCTGGGGAGGCAAGGCGCGCTCGCAGCCGGTCTGCGGCACTGGCACCATGGGCCGCCGCGACCTTCCCGGTGACCATTTCGTCCTCGCGGTGCCAATCGAAGCCGCTCAAAGGCTGATGTCAGCGGACCTTGCCGCGCTTGACGTCCAGTGCGAACGCCTCCGCCAGGCCAACATCGATCATCTCGTCTCGTGGATGGTCGGGATTCAAATCTACCTCTACGAGGATGTCCCGCTGGTTCGCGGCCACATGGTTTTCCCAGACTCGCCATGGGCACTGACGGCGATCTCGCAGCCACAATTCTGGAAGGAGACGCTAGGCCTCTTCCGGCGCCATTACGGCAACGGCGATGTGGGCGGGCTGATCTCCGTTGACATCTCTGAATGGGACAAAGAAGGTACATTCGTGCGCAAGAAGGCACGCGACTGCACCAAAGACGAGATCCTGGCTGAGGTATGGTGGCAACTGAAGGCAGCGCTCAATGGCAGTCGTGTGGACCAGCAGACGCTCACCGACGAACTCTTGCACTCCTGGCACCGCGCTCACTGGTTTATCTATGAATATCCGATTTCATTCACCGGCAGTGAAGTGCCTCTCTCACTTATCGTGTCTCTAATGGTTTTGGATGTTCGTTGGTGCCAGTTCTTGCTTGAAACGCACGAGATCAACACTGGAGGAAATATCCATGCGGAGGAACCGTTCCGTTCTCCAAGGGACCATTGTATTCACCGTCATTGCATTCGATCTCTTGGCCACTCACTGGCTGCCAAAACAATTGCCGTTAATGGGTAGGCCCAGTCGATGGACCTTCAGTCACTCTGCAGGCAGCACTGCAGAGGAGACGGTTCCTCGTTTGCCGATGCTTCGAATTCGAACGAGCAACAAACATCTGATCGAGGATGAGAACGGGACACCCTTCTTTGTCGCCGGGGTATGTCCGCAAAACCTCATTCATACGAGCACTCCTGAGCAGATGGATACCTATTTCGCAGACCGACAGAAACGTCATTTCAATTTTGCCTGGGTTGCCATTAATGCTTTTAGCGGCTGCACCATAAGGTCGAAGCCGGCAACAAATCCCGTAGATGGCCGGGGCAATTCGATGTTACTGGGCGGCGAGAGTTGGAACCCGCAGAACCTGAATCCAGCCTATGTCGCATCGGTCGACGCCATGGTGCGATCGGCGGCCAATCATGGCATATACCTGTTTCTGGATCCGTTTAGTGTCGCGTATAATCCTTCACCGAACGGCTTCGATCCTTCAGCCTTCGATCCTTCAAAACACTCCAGCGACGAAATGCGTCAATGGGGAGAATTTTGGGGCAGCCGCTACAAGAACTATACCCATGTGAATTTCGTTTTGGGAAACGACCGGTTGGTTGCGCCCCAGGTTGACAGCGTTGTCAGTGGTCTCCAGAAGTATATGCCGCACCGGTTAATGACTACGGACTGGATTGGCGGTCCTCCGGACTGGAGCAGCGATGCGACCGGTCCTCGCAGATTTTATGATGCGGGTCATCACTGGGTGAATTTCAACGGATGGTATCAATATCATGCGCCGCAATGGGCTGCTTGGACGCACTACAACATGGTTGACCCCGTGATGCCGACGTGTATTTTTGAGACCTTCTACGAAGCGTGTGGGTACGGCAATCCAAAGCCAAACCCCACAATTCCTCAAATGATGAGAGAACAGGTGTGGGCTGCGGTATTGAACGGTGGTTCCGGGTTCGGCATTCTCGGATCTCCTGACTGTATTGACGATCCAATGAAGTGGCTGGGGAAGACTCCTGGACTTGAACAGGCTGAATACTGTACGACTTTCTTCACAAGGCGGCGTTGGTATGATCTGGTTCCGGATTGGTCCCATACATTCTTGACGAGTCAATCGGGGAAACCCGGGGAAGAAGATTACACTTATGTGTCCGCAGCGCTCACCGGCGATGGCTCACTGGGATTGTGCTACTATCCCGGCAGGAGCGGCAGGAAGTTCCAGCTGACCGTTAATATGTCCAGAATGGGCGGTGGCACTGGATCCTCAAGAGCTTACTGGTACGATCCTACCAACGGGAGCCACAAAACCGTTGAACGGTTAACGAACTCCGGCTCTCACAATTTCGTTACACCCGACCTGAACAGTAAAGGGGCTGCCGATTGGGTCCTGGTACTGGAAAGGGATTAGGCTTGAGTCACCCCCCCCGCAATCGCGTGTCGCAGGTCCAGTCAAGCCGGTAAAGCGGCTCGCCTTTGAATTGCTGTTCAGCGGTACTGGAACAAAGAAAAGATTGGGGAGGCTTGAGCTCTACACGAGCGGTGGCTTGCGTCCGCTAGTTTTGCGATGAATGAAAACTGCACAGCGGACAGGTGATAGCAAAATTCTGTGATTTCCATACGGCTCACGTGCGCGACGAAGCTGGTGCGGTTGGCACCTGAGGGCAGAGACCTTGTCATTTTCGGTGCGCTCAGGTTAGGGGGAAAAAGGATGAGAATGGTCAAAAGTTTTCGCCGGGTGAACCTTATGTGTTTCTTCACGCTAGCATTTTTCCTGGTGTTGGCAACACTTTCAGTTAGTACTTCTCCCGCAAAGAAGATCAATGTTGTTCTTTTGGTTTTGGATCAGCTTCGGGCGGACCGTTTACATTGTTACGGGAATGCCCGTGAGACTAGCCCGAATATAGATCGCTTGGCGCAACGTGGAGTTCGTTTTTCACATTTTTTTGCAGTGTCCCCCTGGACTTCCCCTTCGTTTGCTTCGCTTCACACTTCACTTTTCCCTTCCCGACACGGTGTTACACTGGACTGGCAGCCGGTCGTGCCCTTGATCGACAAAGACACGCCCATGTTAGTGCCGACGTTCAAGTACCACGGCTATTACACGACCGCTTTCGTGAATAACGGCTACGCTGGGCAGGAGCTAACGGGCCGAGGCTTTGACGAATATTATGAGGGTCAAAAAAGTGCCCAAAACGTCAATGTAACGGAACGCTTGGCGGGTAACAAGCTCTATACGGCGCCACAAACTACAAAACTTGTGTTGTCCTGGCTCGAACAGCATAGATCAGAGTCCTTTTTCCTCTACGTCCACTTGTGGGAACCCCATTCTCCGTATAATCCTCCTCCTGAGGACGACATCTTCAAGTCCGATGCTTATCCGTATCTGTTTGACACGGGGTATGATGTTGCCCATTCACCAGCCAAGCGTTTGGCGATGCTGGGAGACCAAAAAGCTATCGAGCGACTTTACGAGCTTTACGACGGCAAAATCCATTTTGTAGACCGTTATGTCGGCCAAATTCTTGATCATCTGGGCAAGCTGGGTTTACAGGAGAACACGTTGGTTGTACTTACTTCAGACCACGGCGAGTTGCTTTACTCTCATCCTGGAGATTTCCCGACGTTTGATCATCGGTCGCTTTATGATACGGCTGTGCACATCCCCTTGATTGTGGCTGGCCCGCATGTGCCGGAAGGACGGACAATTAACGAGCTGGCTTCGAACATCGACACGTCTCCGACGGTCCTGGACCTGGCAGGCCTACCCCTGATATCCGACGCGCAAGGTCAGACTCTGGTCCCGCTCATCCAAGGGGAGAAAGAATCGTTGAACCAATATATCTACCTGGAACAAGATTTGGTGCCCCCTCAGCGTGCGGTCCGGACTCTTCATTACAAGCTAATTCGCAACCTCTGGACGGGCAAAGAACTACTCTTCGATCTGGATCGCGATCCCGGCGAGCAACATAGCATCATCCAGGGAAATCCTCAGGTGGTGGAAGACTTGCAGGCCCATTTGGACGAATGGGTGAAGCAGAACGAACCGCCCAAAGAGGTACAATTGAGGCGCTGGAGGATTTACACTCAAGCCTCCCCCACTACGATAGTTGACGACTCATCTATCGGTAGCCGTTTCATGATCACTGGAGGGGGCTGGCATTCGGATACAGAGCCTCGTAGTGGTAATTATGAGCAGGGGTGTTTTTGGGCTGAGGGGGGCAACGGATCGAGAACTGCAGTTTGGCGAACCGACGATCCGATGCTGGGGACCTACAAAGTCTACGTCTATTACGGTCACCCTCCAGTGGGTCGGC
>DATKMG010000072.1:0-4172 GCA_035541995.1 Terriglobia bacterium | reverse complement strand
GTCTTAATTCCATCTTATGAGCTTGCGTCCTCTCCGAGTAGGTTGAGTCCGGCAAATCTGACTGCAGAAATTAGCATTTCTGGTGCGGCATCCCACATTCGGAAATGTTTTTGATATTATGCGCGCTTTTATTAAAATATCAGTTCTTGTTGGGGGTGAACATGTCTCGGATGATGCATGAAATTTGGGAGCAGCCGGAGGCGTTGCGTCGAACGTTGGAGTCGGAACGTTCCCACGCCGCAGAGTTCAAGAGGTTTGCCCAGAAACAGAATTTCCGTCTCGTGGTCCTGGTGGCAAGGGGCACTTCTGATCATGCCGCGTTGTTCGGGCGCTACTTGCTAGAGATCACTACTGGAATCCCGGTGTCCTTGTGCGCGGCATCTGTGCACACCGTATACCACGCCCGCCTCGACCTTCGACAGGCTCTGGTGGTGGGAATTTCACAGTCAGGCGAAGGAACCGATATCAACCAGGTCCTGAAGTTGGCCCGGAAACAGGGGGCCTTCACCGTGGGTATTACCAATGAGGGCCGCTCCCCTATGGCTCAACTGGTGGATGAGGTGTTTTTGGAGCGGGCCGGCAGACAACGCACGGTGGCTGCTACCAAGACCTATACCGGTCAGCTCCTACTGATGTATCTTCTGGCTTCAGCTCTCGGATCCCACGTCACGCTGACGGAGATCAACGAAATCCCGGACAGGGTTAAGGAGGCATTGAAGTTGGAAGCAGAGTTGCGCCAGTTGGTGGAGCGCTACCGATACATGCGTCAGTGCGTGGTGATCGCGCGCGGTATCAATTATGCGAATGCGCGCGAGATGGCCCTGAAACTGATAGAAACCTGTAGGGTAGTGGCCGAGCCGTTTTCAGCGGCCGATTTTCTGCACGGGCCCATCGCCATGATTGAACGAGGTTTTCCAGTGTTCCTTTTCATGCCTCCTGGGAAGGCCTATGTCGAATTGAAGAAATTGGCAATTCGATTACATGGATTGCGAGCCGAGACCGTAGTTCTTTCTGCAGAAGGGGCACGGCTTCCGGCTGTAACCCGAACCCTGCGAATGCAGGGCTCGATACCTGAAATCTACACACCCATTCCTTACATTATTCCAGCCCAGCTTTTTACGGCCTTGCTGGCGGAAATCAAGGGATTGGATCCGGACAGACCGCGTTCGCTCCACATTGTGACTCGAACCCTCTAGCGTTCTCATCCGGCTGTAGACAACCCCCTGCGTCACCGTTCTTTGGGGTTGGCCTCGAGCGCCTGCAGTGCAAACTCTCTGCCGTTGGAGTTCTGTAATTCTAAATAATTCGGAGGTAATTCAATGTCAGCTGTGAAGATCGGTTTTTATGGACACGTCAGGCAGTATCATAATCTGAAAGCGGAAATCGACCAGGCTATCCACGATGTTCTGGAGAGCGGCAGTTATGTAATGGGGCCGAAGGTTGGACAATTCGAGAAGGAACTCGCGGCCTATTGCCACTCGAAAGATGCGGTGGGAGTCAACTCTGGAACTGATGCGCTTTGGTTGGCTCTTATCGCCTGGGGGATTGGACCCGGAGACGAGGTTATCACCACCTCTAATACTTTCTTTGCCACAGCTGAAGCGATTTGGCTGGCCGGGGCAACGCCGGTATTTGTCGACATTGATCCTGCAACCTGCAACATTGATCCCCATTTGATTGAAGCTGCCATTTCGGCACGCACGAAGGCCATTTTCCCGGTGCACCTCTACGGCCAGTGCGCCAGGATGCGTGAGGTGGCTAAGATTGCAAAAGCGCACAAACTATTGGTGCTCGAGGACAATGCTCAGGCCCTAGGAGCTCGCGGTGATGACTTCGCGATCGGAGAATTAGGAGATGCTGTGGCGACCAGCTTTATCATCCAGAAAAATCTGGGTTGCTTTGGCGACGGAGGGGCTCTGGTTACCAACGATGTTGAATTGGCCACGAAGATTCGAAAGCTGCGAAACCACGGGTCACTCAAGCGTTCTCACCACAGCGTTGGTTACAATAGTCGCCTCGATGAAATCCATGCTGCGGTTCTGAGTGTCAAGCTCAAGCAACTAGATAAATGGAATGACCAGCGCCGCGCCATTGCCAAGCTTTATGACGAAGGGCTAAAAGGTACTTCCCTCAAACTCCCCGTTGCACTACCTCGCTATCGTCACATCTACCACCTGTATGTCATCGAAACGCCGCACCGCGACGCCCTGCAAACCTATTTGCAGGAAAGAGGAATCACAGCTCTGACCCACTATCCAATCGCTATTCATCGACAAGAGGGATATCCCTGGGGCCATAGCGCCCGCATTTCCGGATCGTTGGCACATACAGAAAAATCCGCGGCTCAAGTCCTGTCGCTGCCAATGTACCCGGAATTAACAGCTGAAGAAGCTCACATGACTATTGAGGCGATTCGTGCGTGGGATCGATCGAAGAAGTAGTCTCAATTGCCGGGAAGAATCTTATACAGCGAGTGACAATGGAGGATCTGTCTACATCTCCGGGCGCCGTGAAAGGCTGGCCCCACTGGAAATGGGCTAGCAGTCCTTCATTGTGGACAGGCTTCCCATGTCCACGGAGGTGGTGTCCTTTTTAAGCGCCCTTGCGGGCAATTTATTCTTGAGGAGAGTTTCCCCTTATGGCAGCAAACAAGAAATACACGGTAGTTGTCGCCGGCTGCGGCAAGCGTGGAATGCATCACGCAGATGCGTTTCTGAAGAACGGGCGATTTGACCTGGTTGGGCTTTGTGATATCAACCCGGAGCGGTTAGAAGCTGCGGCCAGACAGTGTGGTAATCCCGCTACCAGCCTTGAAGCCGGACCCCTGCTCAACAACACCCGACCGGATGTCTTCTGTTTTTGTACATTGCCCAACATCAGGCTGGAAATGATCCAGCTCGGGGTGAAGGCTGGTGTTCGTTTAATAGCCTACGAAAAGCCCATTGCCACCTCAACCAATGAGGCCCTCGAGATGATGCAACTGCTGCGCCAAGCCGGTGTGAAGACTGTGGTGAGTCATCAGCATCGCTACGGAGAGCATTACAAGAAAGTCAAAGAGATCATCGCCAGTGGTGGGATAGGCCGTGTCCACACCGTGTATGGAACCGCCACAGGTTGGATGATGCATATGCTGACCCATCTGATTGATTACACCCGCTGGTTTAATGATAACGCCGAAGCGGAGTGGGTAGTGGGCCAGGCTTCCGGCAAAGGGAAGTTCAGTGATAACCATCCTTCCCCTGATTATATTGCCGGCTTGATCCAGTTTACCAATGGAGTTCGCGGGATTGTGGAAAGTGGCGATGGAGCGCCGGAGATTCCTGAAGTCGAAGCCTGGTGGCGCAAGTGCCGCATGGGGGCTCAGGGCACGGAAGGCTTCGCTGAGGTGCTAACTGGGGGCGGTTGGCGTGCTGTCACCCGAGATTCCGGCGGAGTGATCTCGGGGCCGGGCAACATGGATTATGCCCATGACATGCCGCCTTATATCCGGCAAATAGTCGACTGGCTCGACGATCCAGCCAAGGTTCATCCTTGCAACGGGGAGAATGCTTACAAGGGCTTCGAAATCATGATGGCCATGTGCCGTTCAGCCGTTGCTCGAGGAAAAGTCAAGTTGCCATTAGGTCCTGGCCGGCACGAGCTTGAGGCCCTGGCCAGCGTTTTGCCGGATTGAGCGCCAGGGGAACGGAGAGTTATTTTGCAGTACGGGGGCCTGTGATCGGTTGTGAAGCGGCGGAGAACTGCCTTTCTTTGTGTCTCTGTGCCTTAGTGGTGAGAAATCCGGGGCTAGGCCGGCTGCAGCAAACTAAGCCGCACCTTTCAAATCAGTGGTGCGGTGCGCGTTACTGTCTTCGCTTGAAAAAAAGGGTGCAGGCTCGATTGAGCCTGCACCTTGAAGCCATTCAGAGTTCGAGAAGCCTATTTGGGACAGCCGCGTTTGCCGATGTCGCTTGGGACCACCTGCAGGTTCCCTGCTCCCGCCGGTAGTTCTGCTCCCTTTGGCACCAGCCAAACTTCCACTCGCCGGTTCTTCGCCTTCTCGTCTCCCTGCTTGATCTTGTCTTTCCCACGCTCCCGCGTACTCGTGTCGCAAAGCGTCGACTTGAACTCGCTGGCCTGCTCCTTGCCAACCCAAGCCACTTTGATCCGGCCAACTTCCAAATCCTTACAGC
>DATKMG010000071.1:0-30232 GCA_035541995.1 Terriglobia bacterium | reverse complement strand
CGTCCTTTCATGTTACGGCTCCTTCATCTATGTGGGACTCCAACAATGCTCTCGGATGACAAGAAGAGTCATTTTATTCACGGTTCGTCCCAAGATTCCAGAAAGAAGGCAGTGTAAAATAGAACGTCGAGCCATGTCCTGTGCCCTCGGATTCCACCCATATACGACCACCATGCACTTCCACGATCCGTTTGACCAGAGCTAATCCTAAACCGGTTCCCTCGGTCTGTGGGTCTAACTTGTCAAAGAGACCGAACACCTTTTCATGGAAATTGGGTTGGATACCCATGCCGTTATCCCTGACAAACAAGACCGTCTCCTCACCATCCTGCCTTGCACCAATCTCGATCCTCGGTTGGGGCTGATCGCCCATGAATTTTATGGAATTTTCGATCAGGTTTTGGAAAACCTCCTGCACGCGTGGACGGTCAACGTACAAGACGGGGAGATCCGAAACGATTTGTACTTCGATCCCGTGTTGCGCAATCCTCCCGGCCAAGAGCTCCAACGCTTCATTTACGAGTTCCGCAATTAACACTTCCGAAGGTGGATTGAACATCCGTCCCACACGAGAAATCTCAAGTATCTCTCCCAAGAGTTGCCCCATCTTATCTGCCGCCTTGTCGATCCGGTCCAAGTCAGGCTTCAGTTCCTGCGTGTTGCCCTTGGCTAGCTGTTCCGTGACAAAACCTAAGAATGTCTTGATCGTAATCAAAGGGCTCCTCAAATCATGAGAAACCGTATAGGCGAATCTTTCCAATTCGGCATTCTTGGCTTCCAATTCCGTGATCAGACTTTCACGCTCCGTTTCGCCTCGCTTGCGTTCGGTAATGTCGCGCACCAAAGCCAGATTGTAGCCCTGGCCTCCGTACTCGAAATAGTTGGCGTTGATCTCAATTGGGAAAATGCGACCGTCCCTTGTCTTGTGGCGACCTTCGAAGGTCAGCGAACCCTGCGCCTTTAGATCGTTCCAATGGCCGTTCCAGCTATCCATGGGAAAGTCAGGGTCAAAATCTGGCACACCCAATCCTAGCAATTCAGATCGAGTGTAACCTAATACGCGGCAAGCCCCTTCATTCACAAAACGAGGCCGCGCATTTTCATCTATCAGAAAGGCGGCCTCGTTCACATGATCCAAAGCAAAGTCCAACAGATGAAGTCGCTCTTCTGCGCGCTTGCGCTCGGTAATATCCTGAACCGTTCCAATGGAGCGGAGGGGCTTGCCATCGGCGTTGTAGTGGGTTTCGCATTGTTCGTGGACGTGTTTTATCCGTCCGTCCGAAAAGCGAAGACGATGATCGATGGCATAGGGGGTCCGTGTCTTAACGGAGTTAGTGTAGGCAAAATCGACGGCCTTCCGATCATCGGGATGGACGGCATCCAAAAAAGCTTCGTAGGAGGCGCCAAACTTCGCTGGGTCGATCTCGAACAGCCGATAGATTTCGTCGGACCAAGTGAGAACGTTGTTGACGATATCCAGTTCCCAGCTTCCGACATGAGCAATTCGCTGGGCCTCATTGAGTAGAACTTGGCTTTTCTTTACCGCGTCATCCGCCCGCTTGCGCTCTGCGCGAGTGCGCAAGGTGTTAATACCGAACGCCAAATCGCCTGCCAACTCCTCCATGAGCTGGATTTCATCTGGTGTGAAGGCTTTGGGCTCTGTGGAATAGATGCAGAGAATACCGAAGGTGCTCTCGCTTTCGTCTTTAAGAGGGAGGGCGAGACAGGAGCGATAGCCTCGCTCTATGGCTCCTTCTCGCCACGGCGCGGCTTGGGGATCAATTGCGAAATCCTGAATGCAAGCGCTTTCTCCGTCCCTGAGGGCTATCCCGACCGGACCGCGTCCACGCTCCGTTTTGGAACAAGTAAGCAGCACATCTGCCAGATAATCCTCCTCGCCCCCGGCCCAGGCGACCTGGCGTATGTTCTTTGCTTCATCGTTTTCGGCAAAACCCACCCAGGCCATGCGGTAGCCGGCCTCATTGCAAACGATGCGGCAGATTTCGTTGAGCAGTGTCTGCTCGTCCACTGCTCGCACAAGAACCTGGTTGCAGTTGCTTATGGCCCGCAGTTCGCGATTCAAACGACGCAGCGCCTCCTCCGTTCGCTTGCGCTCGGTGATGTCAATATGCATCTGCAGAATGAGAGAAGATCCATCGGTGTCTGTAAAGGGGAAATCATAGGCATCTATAATAGAGCCATCCGGCCTTCTAAAATCCCAGTGATGGGGTTTACCCGTTTCCAAAACCTTGTATGCTTCGCAAGCCTCACAAGGCTCTTTGCGTCCAAAACGGTAATCGTAGCAGGGTCGCCCGTTGTCCTCGCCGAATTTCTCGCGAAAGCTGCGGTTCGTAAAGGCAACATGATAATCAGACCTCAACAGGCAAACCATTTCCGGCATCGTTTCGAGGATGTCATATAATCTTTGTCGTTCGGCTTCTACGGCTTCGTTTGCCTTTTCCAGTTTCGCTGTTCGTTCCTGAACTCGCACCTCCAACTCATCACGTGCTTTTTGCAGTGCCTCGTCGGCCTTCTTGCTTTCGATGAGCTCTTTTTCTAGGCTTATGTTGGTTTGTGTCAACTCTGCTGTACGCAGTTTTACTTCTTGTTGGAGGATGTCGCGAGCTGCCTGGAGCTCGGCGTTCCTTTGTTTCAGGTCCGATTGCATTTCTAAAACTTGTGCCTGGTAACGGCGCATAGTCCAGACTATCCCTAAGATGATTGTGCAGTTTACGACAAAGACACCCATCGCCAGCCAAAAGGGGAAATCTTTAACAAAGGATTCGCCGAACATTGCTGCTCCAGCGAATAATACAGTCAAACACGAGAAAAAAGTGGCTATCAGTCCGACAGAAAACCCTCCATACAGCGCAACGATGATTACGGTGGGATAGAACGTAAGGTAGGCGACGCTCGTTCCGAGGGATTGGAGCGGCCACAGACGGACGCCGCCTGCCAGAGCAGTAAGGGCAATGGCAAGAATGATGCCGCGCCACATGGAGTTTTTACTCGCCTTCGAATGCATTAATCCGTCGTCTCAAACCTAACATGTGGAAACTAAGAGTTCACTAGGCATAAAGTCCCCACTCGCTTGCTGGAGGACGAACGAACCAATTCCTCTGTGCTGCTTCATCCAAATGCATCAATATAGACAGCATAGCCGCTGTAGTCATGGTGTGTTTGTTTTGTCTCCCTCCACCTGAATTCAGATTCTATAAGCTTCCCAAAGCCTATTGAGAGACCTTCTGCAGTACCAAATTTTCTCGAGTAACCGGAATTATTCGGCGGTGTTGCCATTTTTTTGACCTCATGGCACCCCTGAGGATCAGCGGGATACGTCGGCTGCCCGCAATCGGGTGTCCGGTGTGTCTACCATGCGAGCGAACCCAGGCAAAACCGTCGTCAAGTTGATGAAAAGGCTCCTTTGCCCCTCTTTCTAAGAGTACCTCGCCCTCCGCTACTCCGTCAACCATTTCTTCCTGCGCATCATTCGCTTTACCCGCGGCCGATCTCTACACGACATCACCGATGAGGTCACGCGATCGTTGTGTGAGTATGTCTTGCGACGCTCGGGCGGCAGCAGGCAAGAAACTGCGCGTCAACTCGACATATCCCGAACTGCCTTATACCGGCACATGAAGCGGCTGCGAATAACGAGCGATAATGAAACAGGGACGTGAGCTGCTGTGCGATATTGAAACATGGACAATAGCGTTAGTCAATTGAATTATCTTCGCCTTACTAGTAAACGATTCTTGTCTTTTGATTTTCACGTTTCACTTTCGCGCATTTCCTTCCAGGATTTGCGGCTGTAGCAGAATCGTCTTGCGCCGAATTCCCTCAAGATTTCAATACAATCCCGTCATCACCCCTACCGACTGATTTTGGCATGAAAAATGCTGCTATTTGATATAGGGAAAAGCAGAAGCTCGACAGGTGAGCTGCTTTGAAAAAAGTTTGAACGTGAGGCTGCGGCCCTCACGTCCAACCTTTGCGAGAGAGCAAATCTTCGAGAAGGAGGAAGAAATGGATATCTACTACGTGACAGTGATATTAGCTGTGGCGGCGTTTCTGTTTGCTTGCGTCACAACATTTCTGAAGGTCCGGAAGTGAAGACGCAGGCTGGCCCGTGAATCTGCACCTGGAAGCTCGTCTACTCCCGAGTGCAAATCGCCAACGACCGATGGGAAGGTCGGAAATACGGCCCACGAGGCAATACAACGAATGAGGCGGTGCAAGCTGTCAGATGCTGCTCACATTTTTCTCAGGAATGTGCTGAACAAATGAAAAAAAGGCCTTCAAGGCATCCCAAAGGAGAGTAAGGGTACTGTCGATCGACAAGGGAACTGAAATGAAGGGGTCCAATTCCAAAAGTCCACAAGGTGAAGGTGAGCAATTGGCAGAAGATGGATTAGTAATAGAAACTCGGGGCCTTGTAAAAGACTACATAGACGGAACAAACACTATCCATGCTCTTCGCGGGGCCGATGTCACAATTTATCGCGGAGAGATGGTGGCCATAATGGGCCCATCCGGGTCCGGAAAATCCACTCTCCTCTATGTGCTGGGACTTCTGCATGCTCCCACTGCCGGCGTTTACCTATTTAAAGGCCACAACGTTTTGAGCTTCACGCCTCAGGAACAGGCG
This sequence comes from Terriglobia bacterium, assembly GCA_035541995.1. Classification (GTDB taxonomy): domain Bacteria; phylum Acidobacteriota; class Terriglobia; order Versatilivoradales; family Versatilivoraceae; genus DATKMG01. The sequence continues at coordinate 25,584 of DATKMG010000071.1, read as the reverse complement.
CTTTTCCGAAGCAAAGAAGTGGGATTCATTTTTCAGAGCTGCGATCTATTACCAAACTCCACCGTGTACGAGAATCTAGAACTGCCACTGATCTATGCCTCGTCCGATAAGCGGACCCGCAGAAAGAAAATCTTGGAAGCACTAGACAAGGTCGGACTTTCCCATCGGGTGGATCACTGGGCCAACCGTTTATCCGGGGGAGAGCGCCAGAGGGCGGCGATGGCGAGAGCACTCGTAAATGGCCCTTCACTGATACTGGGTGACGAACCCACAGGTCAGCTTGACCAAAAGAACACTGACGCGGTTGTCGAACAACTTAGATCTGTAGCGCGACAAGGGTACACAGTGGTGGTGGTCACGCATGAGGAGGAAATCGGCCAAGCTTGTGACAGAGTTGTTCGAATCCGTGATGGCAGAGTGGTTTCAGATGGGGAGGAAAACTTGGAGAGCTCGGAAGTGGATTCGGAAACGGTTACCGTTATCGAAGCCGAGCACCTAGCGAAACGTCTTCGCCTTTAATTCAAATCGAGTTGTGAAAGGAAAATGTTCCATGAGCCGGGAGTCGGCACATGCTAATCCTTTAGTTTAACCTGAGGCAAAAAAAGATCCACATCAGGTGACGTTGCCATTTTAGAACACCGGAACAGGAGTAATATCATGAACATCTGCGATTCGAGCCGACGGATCAGACAGATGTTGGGGATGGGGGGTCGTCTGAGTTCCGAAGCAGCATTTGGAAACTCGCAGAATTTTGTACGAGGATTCCCGTCAATTGGTCCTGTCGTATGCTGGGCGCTGCTCGCGAGCATTTTGTTGTTCATGGTTTCAGGATGCGGCAGGTACAAAGAAGAACTCGAGAGCGCCAAGCAGCAAATTGAAAGACTAAACGCCGAGGTCAAGAGATTGACTGAAGAAGCCGCCAGTTTAAATCAGGAAAAAAGTCGTCTAAGTAATGACTTAAAAACCGTCACAGATAAAAATACGAGATTGCAGCAGGAATTGGACGACCTGAATAAAACCAAAGCAGCTCGGTCTGCCGAAAACAAAGAGGTTATGCCAAAGAATAGAGCACCCGAGCAGCAAGTCGCCTCGCCAAACCGCGAAAGATCCCATGTGGTTGAGGAGATAGAGGGACTCAAAACAGGTATAGCTGAAGAGGTCTCACCGGCAAAACCACGTTCTGCAAAGCGGGCCAAAGTTGGTCCACGCATGGCAAAGACGTCAGGAAAGCTCAGTCCATGCGATGCAGTGGTGGCCTTCATGGAGGCAAGCGAAGCAATTATTAGGCAGCAAAAAGGAGCAGAACGTACAAAATCCCTTAGACAGGTAAAGGAGGAGTACACTCCGAAAATGAAGGGCGCCCCTGAGAAGGCAATAAAGGCAGCGGAAAATTGGGTGAAAGAGTATGTGAAAGTGTGGGATGAATCGCCTGCCGACGGAGTACTCCGCCTTCTTCAATTAAGGGGTATTGTGCTCGAAGCATGTGGAAAGTCACCAGACGAAATGGGGTTCAAGTAACATGCACGATTCCGTTGACCAGGGTAAGTATGGAAGGGCATGCTCAAAAGGCGGAGAAAAGAGGCTTTTTCGTCAACATAACGATGGTCTTGGCACTCTTCGTGTTGTGGCAAAGCACAATCGGCTATCAATCATATCCGTGCTCAGCGGAAAGCTGAGGAGGTGACACAATGACCGCTGTTCGTACGGTCATTAGACTTATGGTCGTCATGATTGTGCCGTTCTTCATTCCATGCTTGGTACCCGCTGAAATTGGAGAAACTGTGCATGGGATCCGGTGCTGCACATTGATTAAGGCACAACACGTCGTGCAGGCCGATGGCGATACCGTGGTCGATATCAACGCATGCCAGAATGCCTGCCGCGGGCGTTATGGTTCCCCTCCTCCAACGGGATTTAGTGATTCGGAAAGTCCTGTTTCGGAGGTGGCGAAAGAGCTTGACACTACTATCGAACAGAGCAGTCCTGCTTTGTATTTACAATGTATGCAGGAGTGTGAACGGAATTACTGGGGACAGTTTGAAGATGATGCAAAAGGATCGAAGCGAAGGCGCTGAATTTGTTGCACTGCTTTCGGTGAAGCACGAGAGAAGTACCTCCATGTGCCGGCCTGGCCTCTGTACCTTCAGTCCGTGATGCTAGGCAATAGCAAATGGATGGTGCTCTTAGTGAACGACTTGGGCGATGAAAAGCGCAAAGCGCAGGTCTAGTAGGGATTCAGACAGCAACAAGGAGTCCAGATGGCATCTGCGGGGGGCTTAGAAACTGAGGACCAAATCAGGATAGTGCCCGATGATTGGAAATGATTGCCCGTAAGGAGAAGAGTCGTGGAACGCTCTCAGGATGACACGCTTCTCAGGGTCTTGGGCGCCGAACCTGAAACCAGTGAATTCAAGTTCGCGCAAGAAAAACTGTTTCACGCTTCTAAAGTATTTATGGATGCCATTGATCCGATTTTCATCAGGGACTTGGAAGGCACTGTCATAGACATGAATCGCACGGCTGAAGAAACCTATGGTTGGCGCCGGGATGAGCTGATCGGAAAATCCGTAATGACAATCATGCCTTCACACCTTCACGCACAGGCAGAAGACTACCATGTGCGCTGCAAGCAGGGAGAAACGATTAAGAATGTGGAGTTCACCCACTTAACAAAGTCCGGCGCCACTATCCCGGTCTTAGTAAGCCTCTCACTCTTGACCAACGAAAGAGCCGAACCGGTGAGCATAGTCACCATAATCAAGGATCTGAGTAATCTCAAGCGCACGGAAGAGATGCTTCGTGCTCAAACGGAGGCGCTGGCGCGCAGTAACAAGGATCTGGAAGAATTTGCGTATGTGGCTGCCCACGATCTAAGAGAGCCGCTTATTGGGATTGCAGCGTACGTAAAGATTTTGCAAAGGCGGTACAGGGATAGCCTGGACGGACAGGCCCACGAATTCATCTCGCGTGTACTCGAGACAATCACTCGTATGGATTGTCTCATTCAAAGCCTATTATCGTATTCACGTCTGGGCAGGAATGCGGGAAACTTGGAACCGACTGATTGCAAAGCTGCGTTGACCGGGGCTCTGTCCAATCTAAAAGCTGCAATAGAGGCGAGTGGGGCAACCGTCACAACTGACTCACTTCCCACAGTGATGGCGAATCAGTCCATGCTCATCCAGGTATTTCAAAACCTTGTAGGCAACGCAATCAAGTTTGCCGGTGATGATCCCCCCGAGATTCATGTCGGAGCATCTTTGGAAGGGAGCGAGTGGAGGTTCTCTGTCAAAGACAACGGTATTGGAATCGAACCACCCTATTTCGACAGAATCTTTCGTATTTTTAAGCGGATCGATTCGAGTGCGGATCGTCCTGGAACCGGAATAGGATTGGCCAATTGTAAGAAAATCGTCGAGCATCACGGGGGACGGATCTGGGTCAAATCCAAGCCGGGTAAAGGCTCGACGTTTTTCTTCACCATCCCCCATCAGGTGCCTTTGGACACTTGAATGGGAATGGGAGCCAGGGAAAATGAGGAAATACCCATCATTAACCATGCGGTGGACCTGACCCACCAGAACAGGCAAGGACTATGATCTCTCGAAAATGGCTTATATTGGCAGCGGCGATCGTCGTAGTAGGCGTCCTCGCTTATTCCGGGTGGAAATTCTTGCGGCCCGCGGGATTGCCGGAAGGATTTGTGAGCACCAACGGGCGTATCGAGGCGACGGAGATCGATGTTGCGGCGAAGATTGCAGGCCGCATTGCGGCCGAATTTGTGGACGAAGGCGACCTTGTCGCCGCCGGTCAAGTCGTAGCTCAAATGGACACGGACGTGCTTACGGCCGAGCTCCGGGAAGCCGAGGCAAAACGACGTCTGGCGCAAAGTGCCCTGGCAACTGCCAGAAGCACTGTAGTGCAGCGCGAGAGCGAGAAGGCGGCAGCGTTGTCCGTGGTGGCGCAGCGCAAGGCCGAGCTCGACGTCGCAAGACAGCATTTAACTCGCACGGAAAGCCTAGTTGAGACGGGGGCCAGACCTCAGGAACACCTCGACGACGACCGTGCCACTTTCTACAGCAGAGAAGCGGCATTCAGGGCGTCGGAGGCGAACGTAGCGGCAGCGGACGCAGGTATCGCCACTGCCAAAGCGGCCGTCATCGGATCGCAAGCAGCCATCGAGGCAACGCAGGCGACCATTGAACGAATCCAGGCGGACATCAACGACAGCGCGTTGAAGTCGCCGCGCGACTGTCGCGTGCAGTATCGCATCTCGCAGCCCGCCGAGGTGCTCAACGCGGGCGGTAAAGTGCTGAACCTGGTTGATCTCTCCGACGTCTATATGACCTTCTTCCTGCCGACGGACACGGCTGGTCGGGTCCGGGTGGGGACCGAGGCCCGGTTGATACTCGATGCCGCTCCGCAGTACGTCATTCCGGCATCGGTGACCTTCATTGCGGATGTCGCTCAGTTTACGCCAAAGACTGTGGAGACTGCCGAGGAGCGGCAGAAGCTGACCTTCCGGATCAAGGCGCATATTCCTCCGGAACTGCTTAAGCAACATATTCGTCGCGTAAAAACCGGATTGCCGGGGATGGCCTATGTACGCTTAGATCCTCAGTCCAAATGGCCTGCGAATTTGGAGGTAAGACTTCCCAATGACTAATCGTACCTCCTTCGTCGGCCAATCCGATTCGGCGCCGGTGGCTCGAGTGACTGAAGTCAGCTTGCGGTACGGTAAGACGCTCGCCCTTGATGCCGTGAGCCTTGACCTGCCGGCCGGCCGCATGGTCGGCCTGATCGGCCCGGATGGCGTGGGCAAGTCCAGCCTGCTGGCGCTGATTGCCGGCTCCCGCCGAATTCAGCAGGGCCAGGTCGAGGTGCTCGGGGGCGACATGGCGGACGCGGGCTTCCGCAGGACGGCCTGCCCACGCATAGCGTACATGCCCCAGGGCTTGGGCAAGAACCTGTACCTGACGCTTTCGATCTTCGAGAACGCTGATTTTTTCGGCCGGCTTTTCGGCCACAGCCATGCCGAATCGAAGCGCCGCATCGCCGAGCTGCTGGAGAGCACAGGCCTTGCGCCATTTGCTGACAGGCCTGCCGGCAAGTTGTCCGGCGGCATGAAGCAGAAGCTCTGCCTGTGCTGCGCACTGATCCATGACCCGGACCTGCTGATCCTCGACGAGCCGACGACCGGAGTGGATCCCCTGTCGCGGCGGCAGTTCTGGGAGCTGATCGACCGCATCCGTGCCGACCGGCCGGGCATGAGCGTCCTGGTGGCGACCGCCTACATGGAGGAAGCCGCACGGTTTGATTGGCTGGTCGCGATGGACGCCGGGCGGGTGCTCGCCACCGGCACGCCCGCGGAGCTGCTTTCGCGGACCGGGACTCAGTCCCTGGAGGCCGCCTTCATCGGCCTGCTGCCGGAGGAGAAGCGGAGCGGCCACCGGGAGGTGGTGATCCCCCCGCGCGCGGCGGGCGACGGCGAGGTGGCTATCGAAGCTAGGGACCTGACCATGCGCTTCGGCGACTTTGTCGCCGTCGACCACGTAACGTTCCGGATCGAGCGGGGCGAGATCTTCGGCTTCCTCGGCTCCAACGGCTGCGGCAAAACGACGACGATGAAGATGCTGACGGGCCTGCTGCCGGCCAGCGAAGGCAAGGCCTGGCTGTTCGGCCACGAGGTCGATGCCGAGGACATCGCGACGCGGCGGCGGGTCGGTTACATGTCGCAGGCCTTCTCGCTCTATTCCGAGCTGACAGTCAGGCAGAATCTGCTGTTACACGCACAGCTGTTTCAGGTGCCGAACGAAGAGATCCCAGAGCGAATCGAACATACGGCCCGGCGGTTCGGTCTCGAGGAGGTCATAGACTCCCTGCCCGACTCGCTCCCTCTGGGACAACGGCAGCGTCTGTCGCTGGCGGTGGCGTTGATTCACCAGCCCGAGCTGCTGATCCTCGACGAACCGACCTCGGGAGTCGATCCGGTGGCGCGGGACAGCTTCTGGGAACACCTGATCGAACTCTCCCGCCGCGACAAGGTCACCATCTTCGTCTCCACCCACTTCATCAACGAGGCCGGGCGCTGTGACCGCATCTCGCTGATGCACGCCGGCCAGGTGCTGGTCAGCGACACGCCGACCGGGCTGGTCGAAAAGAGTGGTATGGCCACGCTGGAAGACGCTTTCATCAGCTACCTGCAAGAGGCGGCATCCAAGGGTCAGGCCGCCGAGCCGGCGGCGGCGCAAACCGTGCTGGCCAAGGCGGGCGCGGCAGCGGAGTCCGACTCCACCCCGAGCCGAATCAGCTCCTGGTTCAGCCTCCAGCGGCTGCTGAGCTGCAGCTACCGCGAGCTGCTCGAGCTGACCCGCGACCCGATTCGCATGACACTGGCTGGGCTGGGCAGTGTGATCCTGATGATCATCATGGGTTACGGCATCACTCTGGACGTGGAGCACCTGAGCTTCGCCGTGCTCGACCGCGACCAGACGACCGCCAGTCGTGATTACATCCTCAATATTTTCGGCACGCCCCGGTATTTCGTCGAACAGGCGCCGATCGTCGACTACCAGGACCTCGACCGGCGGATGCGGTCGGGCGAGCTTAGCATGGCGGTCGAGATCCCTCCCCGCTTCGGCCGCGACCTGGAGCGCGGGCGGCCGGTGCAGGTCGGCATCTGGATCGACGGCGCCCAGCCGAATCGCGGCGAAACGATCCGGAGCTACGCGCTGGGCATGCATGCCCTTTGGCTGGCCTACGTGGCCCGGCATCGCCTCGGCGTGCGCCAGCAGGTCGGCCTGGGTCAGCGCAGCCTGGTCGAGCCCGCGACCATTGAGCTGCGCTATCGCTATAACCCGGACGTCAAGAGCCTAGTGGCATTCGTGCCGGCGGTGATCCCGCTCCTGCTGCTGCTGATCCCGGCCATGCTGGCCACGCTCTCGGTGGTTCGCGAGAAGGACCTCGGCTCGATCATCAATTTTTACGTCACGCCAACGACGCGCCTGGAATTCCTGCTGGGCAAGCAGCTCCCGTATGTGATCCTGGGGATGCTCAACTTCCTGCTGCTCGCGGCTCTCTCGGTAACCTACTTCGGGGTGCCGCTGAAGGGGAGCTTCGCGGCCGAGGCCGCGGGCGCGCTGCTCTACGTCGCCTGCGCCACCTCGTTAGGGCTGCTCATCTCGACCTTCACGCGCACTCAGGTGGCGGCTCTCTTTGCCACTGCCGTGCTCACGCTCCTTCCTTCTCTCATCTTCTCCGGACTCATTGACCCGGTTTCTTCGCTGGAAGGGGCCGCAGCCCTGATCGGGAGCGTCTACCCTACCACGCATTTCCTCACGATCACCCGAGGCACCTTCTCGAAGGCCCTGGGCTTCTCCGATCTGTACCGCTCGTACGCGCCGTTGCTGATCGCCCTCCTGGTGCTGGTCGGATCGAGCGTGGCGCTCTTGAGGAAACAGGAGGACTGAGCTATGCGCATGGATAATATTCTGCACTTGGGAGTCAAAGAGTTTTGGAGCCTGATCCGCGACCCGATCATGTTGGTGCTGATCGCCTATGCCTTCACGCTGGATATCTATTTGGTCGGGACCGGGGTGGCCGACACGCTCCACCAGGCGCCAATCGCGATCGTGGACGAGGACCAGTCGCCGTTGTCTCAGCGGATCGTCAACGCATTCTACCCGCCGTGGTTCTTGCCTGCGCGGATGGTGACAATAGACGAGATGGATTCGCGGATGGACGCCGGGCTGGACACCTTCGCCCTGGACATCCCTCCCAAGTTCCAGGAGGACGTGCTGGCCGGCCGCGCACCCGCGGTCCAGCTCAACGTCGATGCGAACCGGATGCTCCAGGCCTTCAACGGCAGCGGGTACGTCCAGACGATCGTCAACGGCGAGGTGCAGACGTTCCTCCAGCGCTACCGGTCTGTCCCCCGGCCGCCGGTGGATCTGGCGTGGCGGGTGCGCTTCAACCCCAACCTGGACCGGTACTGGTTCATGAGCGTGGTGAAACTGATCGACCAGGTCACCTTGCTGGCGATGATCCTCACCGGCGCCGCGCTGCTCCGCGAGCGCGAGCGCGGCACGATTGAGCACCTTCTGGTGATGCCGGTAACGCCGTTCGAGATCATGACGAGCAAGATCTGGTCGATGGGGCTGGTGGTGGTCGTCGCCTGTTCCTTATCCCTCACCCTCGTCGTGCGGGGGCTGCTGTCGGTCCCCATCCAGGGTTCGATCCCACTCTTCCTGTGCGGCGCAGCGATCCACCTGTTCGCCGCCACGTCGCTGGGCATCTTCCTGGCCACCTTCGCCGGCACGATGCCGCAGTTCGCCCTCCTGCTGATCCTGGTCCTGCTGCCGCTACAGTCGCTGTCCGGCGGCCTGACCCCGCGTGAGAGCATGCCCGAGTTGGTTCAGTACGTGATGCTGGGGGCGCCGACGACGCATTTTGTCATCTTCGCCCAGCAAATCCTTTACCGCGGGGCCGGCATCGACGTCGTCTGGCGGCCATTCCTCGCTCTCGCGGTGATCGGCGCAGGTTTATTCAGTATTGCGCTCGCACGCTTTCGTAGGACGGTTGGGACGATGGCTTAAACATCGCTCATAGTCCTCATGCTTATTAGAATGTTAGCAAGATGCGGCCTTTGGTGCTAACGAGCACAACCGAAAAGTGAGGACTTCAATTATGAAAACAGGTGCAGAACTGCAACGGGATGTTGTGGAACAACTTGGATTTGCCTTGACCCTCTATGGTCCGCTGACGCTCAGGAGGCACTTGAAATGAAAGAAAAAGCTCTATTCTTTGACCCTTTTCGCATTATCAGTCCCAAGCACAATGCCGAGGCTCTCAGACTGGAGGATCTGCATAGCCGGCCGGTTTCCGAGGCCGTCTCTTTGCAGGAAGGCTTGCTGATGATGAGCAGCAAGATCATCGAAATGATCAGGCTTCTTTCAAAATGTGTAGTCAGTGGGTCACAGAAACAGATGGATGCCTGTGAGTCTCTGGCAAAGGAAGTTCATCAGCAGGAAAAAGTGCTCACCACAGACCTCGCTTCTTCAAAATTGAGGACAGATCTGCTGAAGGGCCTTATCAGGTTTCCTTACCGCATGGCAGGAATAGGGGACATGCTTGAGCGTATCTTGAACCGTTGCCGGGTCAAGGGTCGGGACGGTATACCTTTTACCTACAAGGCCCATGAGGAGCTTCATCAACTCTTTGTGTTTTTGTCTGATATGATCACCAACCTACGTGATTCCCTTGTAACACCCAACAAGGTTATCCTTGAACACATTATGTCCCAGAGCAAGAAGTTGGGCCAAATGCTGCTAGATTTCAGGTTGGCCCATTGGAAGCGCTTGGAAGGAGGATTCTGTTCCCCTCTTGCATCGTCAACTTACTTGGCTATATTGGATTCCATGACGGCAATAAACGAGCATCTAAACAGGATGTGCGCTACTCTTCTTGAACTTGGAACAACATCTTCAGCTGTCGGCGAAGCACGTGAACAAGCAGAGGAGAAGAGGGCGTGAACTATTGAAACAAGTTGAAGATCGACGGCTGATCCGCGATTTGGTTTCAGGTCCTAGTGGGGGGAGGCTCAGATGATGATTCCCAAAAAAAAATTCTGTTCTGCACTGACTTCTCCGAGAATTCATTAGCCGCTGGCCAATGCGCCTGTGAATATGCCAAGGCCTTTGGGGCCAGCCTTGCAATTGTCCATGTCACCGATCCTTGGGCGGTACCCCTGGCCTTCTACGTACGCAACATTCCTATTCTCATTCAGACAGTTGTTGCTGATCAACTTCAAAAGAGTGTCGCGAGATCAGTGAATACGGAACTCGAATCCATGACGAAGGAATTTCGGTCGGCGCTGAAAGAAGTTAAGACGTATTCCAGAATAGGAATTCCATCTGAACAGATAGTTCGGTTAGCCGCGGAGGAATGCATCGACCTGATTGTGATGGGAACTCATGGAAGGACAGGATTCAGGCTCATGGTGCTCGGGAGCGTGGCTGAGAATGTTCTTAGAACAGCCGGTTGCCCGGTCTTGATTGTTAGATTTTCAGCTCACGAACCTCCCGGTGGTCCAGAGTAAAGATGAGTTGACAGTTCCGCTCTACCATTCTGTGGGAAAAAATACTGGGACAGATTCATTGTCGTTAAGAGTGGGGTGCAATGAGTGACTTTGAGGTTCCTGAGCCTTTGGACGATTTTCGGGCCATGTATCCTACACGTTACCAAACAAAAGCTTTCAGCCGGGATGGGTTTCCAATAACTATTCGGCCCATCAAGCCTGAGGATGCGCCGCTACTGGTAGAAGCCTTCAAAGAGCTTTCCAAGCGTTCAATTTTCTTCCGATTTTTGGACGTGGTTAAGGAACTGCCACCGAAGTGGATTAAGCGCTTTACCCGAATAGATTACGCCCGTGATGTTGCCATGGTGGCCATCCAAGAGATTGAGTCTCGCGAGAGGATTTTGGGCGTGTGTCGAATCATGCGGGATCCGCAGGAGAAGGAAACTACCAAGGGAGAATTTGCAATAGTAGTAGAAGATGCTTGGCAGGGAAAAGGCATAGGAAACTTGTTGGCGAAACATTCCATAAGTGTCGCGAGGAAACTGGGGATAAGGTCTATTTGGGGCATTGTTTCCCCAGAAAACAATAAGATGCTCGTTATGGCTAAAAAACTGGGTTTTTCGGTGGAGCTAGACGTCGAAGCACTTGTTTATGAGATAAGGATGGAACTAAGCTCCGACGGTTGAGGACAGATCGTCAGAGTCAAATTGACGCCTCTTTACCGGTGAAGCCGAACTGGAAGTTAGTTTAGCTGTTCATTACAATTAAATTAAGGTCATCGGAAGCCATCAAGGAGATTTCAGATAACCAATCACTTGACAGCTGCACCCAGTTTCTTCAGCTCCTTTTTAGCATGTTCATTACCCTGGTCGGCAGCCTGTTTATACCACTTGATTGCTTCCGTCCGGTCCTTTTTCACTCCTGTCCCATTCTTGTACATTACCCCCAGATTGTTTTGAGCATCAGCATTTCCTTGTTCAGCGGCCTTTTTATACCACTTCACCGCCTCTCCGTAATCCTTGGCAACTCCTGTCCCATTCTTGTACATTACCCCCAGATTGTTTTGAGCATCAGCATTTCCTTGTTCAGCGGCTTTTTTATACCACTTCACCGCCTCGCCATAATCTTTCGCCACTCCCAAGCCATCCCGGTACATTACCCCCAGATTGCCTTGAGCCGTCGCATTTCCCTGTTCCGCGGCTTTCCTGTACCATTTCACTGCCTCATCGTAATCTTTGGCGACTCCCCAGCCGTTCTTATACATCAGTCCCAGACTGTTCTGAGAGGCGATACCTCCTTGTTCAGCTGCTTTTTTGTACCACTTCACCGCCTCATCATAATCCTTGGCAACTCCAAACCCATTCTGATACATAAACCCTAAGCCGTTTTGACCATGAGCATTTCCTTGATCCGCGGCTTTTTTGAACCATTCCAGCGCCTCGCCATAATCTTTCGCCACTCCCAAGCCATCGCGGTACATTACCCCCAGATTGCTTTGAGCCAGGGCATTTCCTTGATCCGCAGCTTTTCTATACCATTTAATAGCCTCATCATAATCCTTGGGAACTCCGGACCCATTCTGGTACATCAATCCCAGATTGGTTTGAGCACTGGAATTTCCTTGATCCGCGGCTTTTTTGTACCACTTGACCGCTTCACGCTCATCCTTGGGGGCTTCGAGTCCTTGCGCAAACATCCGACCTAACAGCAATTGAGCCACAGGATCGCCCTGCTGACCGGCCTGGCGAAGCCATTTCCCTCCTTCCGGGCCTTTATACATTCCAGACAACTCTCCCTGTGTAGCAGCATCGCCCCGAGCAGCCCACAGAGTCCCAAGCCGTTCGGCTTTTTCCCTGTACTCCGAGGACGGGGCTGAGACCGGTTGTGGCGGTGTCGGGGCTGGGAGAGAAGCCTCGTGCGGACGTGTCGGCGATGACGGATTGCAATAAAAATCATCCAGCAAAGAGGACAATATCCAAGGGGTCTGTTGTCCTCCCGTTTCTTTGTTGACAGCCTTTGCCACCAGTTTTAACGCCTGTTCTATCGGAATGTCCTGCACCTTCAGGGCTTCCATGAGATGCTTGGTATAGGGACTGTTTCTCTCCGTACCGTCTGCAGCTACTGAATCAGGTGATGCTGCATAGGCAATAAAAGTTCCTTTAGGAGCATCCATCTTGGACAAACCCGTACCGGGAGATCGGAACAATCCTTTGAACGGGTTATTCCGACAGGCGTCCAGGATAACGATGTTAGCCCGATTCCTGGACTCTTTCGTCTTCGCAAGGACTAAACCTGCATTGAGAGTCTTGAAACGAACATCAGCCTCCGACCGAATGGGAGATCCAAGCGGAATCAAATAATTTTCGCCCCGAACCTGAACCCCATGACCTGAAAAATAAAACAATGCCACGTCACCGTTCTGGATCTCCTGAACGAATTTATTGACCGCTTCCTCCATTTCGAGATGATTCACATTTGTTTTTGTCTGAACGGCAAATCCTAATGTCCGTAGGACACCCGAAATATCCTCAGCGTCATGAGCCGGATTCCGTAATGGAGCAACTTTATAGTCGCTGTTTCCGATAATCAGTGCGACTCTTCTTTGATCCTTTATGGATACCCCTGACTCTGAGGAACTTCGGCGTACAGCCTTCGAGGTCGGTTCATCAGCTGCCAAGGAAGAGGTGTTGAATAACGTGAAGGAGACGGAAACTAAGATAATAAGGATGACAGCGACTTTGGAATAACTTCTCCGGCGGGGTGAATCATCTAAAACCAGCGGTTTCATCTTGATGATCCTTTCCCACAAGGGAATTCAACTTAAGGATTTTACCAATCCTATCGTGCCATAGTTAACGGTTGGAGACAAGAGGAAGGGTCACCTGTTACGTGCATATTGGGTAAGAAGGACTTCCTTCTTGAGCAAGCATTCCGCCCATTCTCGGGCGTACCTCATCTATCATCAGTCCACGGTGCTCTTCACCGCTGCATTTGCAAAGACTGCATAATTATTAGCGCACCATTGGAAAACATGACAACAGATGAACAAACTACTCAGTTATCTGAGCCGAGGACCCAAATAAATTACACATTCTCAGGAATGTTTCATTCCCAAATCTGGCTCTCTCTGATAAAAACCGACACGATTTTCCCGAAACCGAATGGTTTTTATATGTGAGAAGAGAGACCCCTCCTAAATCACACCTGGCTCACTATCAGCTCGTGGAGCGGATTATACGCAGCCACCGTACTGCTACCCGTTTTGTCCCGCGGCACATTTCGGGCAGAAAAAAGAGACTGATGGACGAGCACGAAATCGAGGTTCACACTATTGCAAAATCGTGGAGAGAGCCGGATTTCCTGTTTTTCAAAGTGGAGACGGGCTTTGGGTTGATGTCCATAATACTTTCCCTGGTATGGAGGAGGGCATTTTGGTAGATAGATTTCTCGATACTGTGGTCAACTGGATGAAACACACAGAGACAATGGTCCAGGCTACGCCGTGACTAAGACGAGGGATACCAATGGGAGCGAATTCTCTCAAAGAGGACAGGAAAAAGCTAATGGAGGAAACCAGAGAATCCCGGCTGCTTCTGTGGAAATTGATACGACTCAGGCATCCCCAGTGGAAATTGACCGAGCGGTTGATAGCAACTGATGAAATCTCCGAAGAACTTAAGCAAGCGCTGAGTGGTCATCCCAAGAGCAGAAGGGTTACTTTCAAGAAATGGCAGCGTATGCGGTTGTGGCCCCCGCCAGAAATCCTTCATGATCGCCAGGAGCAAGCCTTGGAACACCAGAATGGCTGAGCTACGTGCAACAGACCATCGAAGGACACGACAGGTTGTTTCCGGTTCTGAAGAGTGGACGGGTTGTGCTTTTTCGGAAAGAACGTTGATGCGCCGGATAGACCGAAAGGCACTGCCAATATCGTCAAATTTGCTTTGCGTCTTCCGCATATCTTCTGTTAGCCTGATCGGGTAAGTCGCCTCATGCCTCACTGGTCTAATGTTGTTGCGCTCTGGCACGAAAGTTAATGTTTGTCACACAATTTGTTCCGAAATATTAGATAATTGTGCATATTTTATCATTCATTGAACCTAAATTGCTTGACAACTTACTAATAATACGGTACATTATTATAGATAACAACAGGCCCCATATCCATTTGCCCGCGTCTTGGCGGGCTTCTTTTTGGATCATTCCCTTAGCTCCGCAAATGTTACTGTCGAGGTAGAAATGCATGCAACGACAGTACGATTGAAGAGCTGAGAGTCCCAGTGCCGACGGTTGAAGCGATATGAAAACTCGGCCAAGTAGCGGTCAAGGTGCTTCTCACTCACACCGTGATGGACACCACGTATATTCCCCTTGAGGTTGGCAGTCAGGACATGGACCCATCGGAGTTGTTTCAGTGCTTCCTTGTCTTTGCTGACCACGTGAGGCTCATGGACAAATCCGTTTGAAGCGAGGGCGAAATAGGCATGCCAACCGTCAGTCCTGATCTTCGTATTCGGAGCAACTTTGTCACGGCTCAGCCCCAGGATCTGTCTGCTACTGACGGCCGGAACGTGTTTCATCACGGCAAATCCAGGGTGATCCCCTTGACTCTCGGCAGCTACAACGATTTTCGCCTTGCCTTTGGCTCCCCGTCCTCTCGCACCGGATTTTCTCGGGCCGAGGAAAGTGTCATCCATCTCTACGAGGTCAGCCAGCTGGTACTGAGCGTCTCGGTCGGCCATGGCTTTGCGTATCTTATGGCCCATTGTCCACACCGTCTTGTAAGACGAGATACCAAGCATCCGCTGGAGACTCAGCATCGAGGCACCGCTCTTCTGACGGGTCATCATGAAGATCATCCAAAACCATTTCACCAGTGAGGTTCTCGTCTTATGAAAGATCGTGCCCGCGGTCACCGAGACCTGGTACTTGCACTTACTACACTGGTACAGCTTGCGCGTACTGTGAAAGCAATATTGAGAGTGGCCGCATCTTGGACAAAGATAACCCTCTGGCCATCGAAGCTGAAACAGGTGCTCCATACAGGCTTCCTCGGTACAAAACTTTTACTGGAACTCCATCAAACTCAACTACTGTTGCTTCAATACACTTCACCCTCCCCGTTAACGTCGTGGCGGTTTATAGTACATTTGCGGAGCAAAGGCAATAATCCATAAAGTTCGTCCAAATAGCCCGAGGATGCCACGATCCAGTCGAGTTCCGGAACGTAGTTGAAAATAACCATTTTCATGCGCCGGACCTCTTCATCTTGATTTTTCCAGGAATAAAAGATTTTCCCACTCTTTTGGCGGCATATTTCCTGAATGAAGTTCCGTCCGGTTGCGTCCGATGACTCGAAATAATTTTGGCCTTCGAGCTTAGGATGGATGACAAGGTTCCCTTTGCCGTCCATCACAAAACAGTAACCCGTGCGGCCAAGTCGAAGCGACAGGATGCTCTCGCGAAAATCCTCCGTGTTAATCAGCGTCCTGAACTCCTCTCGGTAAGATGACACAGAGATAATCCAGTCCCAGGAAGGGAAATACGTCATGTAGAGAGCTTTCGGACGGGCGGCCACCTCTCCGGGATTTTTCCAGTCGTACTCGATGTATCCTTCTTTTCGGGACATTTGTTCCCGGACAAATGGGAAATAAGAAAAATCGACACCCTGCACGCCCTTTTGGGGATGCACAACGGCCTCACCTGCACTGTTACCACAATATATGTAACCTGTTTCCCCTATTCTTTGGCTGAAAAAGATCTCTATCGCGCGACGCTTCGCTTCTTCTTCCGACAACAGCCCTTGCTCATGTAAACTGTAGAAGTGCTCGGCGATCTCTCGATTTTTCTCTGCCACCGCTCGAAGGTGATTTTTGATCGACACCGTGATCGACGTCCGCACCATGTCAAGGATCTTAGCAGTGGAGTTGTTGAGTTCTCTTTCGATGTCAGCCTCAATTGTTCGTCGCACGAGAGTGTAGACAACGCTGCCAGCTATGGCGAGGGCGAGAATGAAAAAGGCGGAGTAACTCACGAGAAGCTTGTATCGAACTGGAAGATCGCGGAAAAAGCGAGGTGACTCAACCGCATACAAGATGTTGTGGTTACAAATGAGAGTTATACTTAACTACTAGTGCTCTGTCTCCAAAATATCTGGTCCATTGGCTTCTTGTGATTACGTATAGATAGACAAGGCGGAACCTCCAGTTATTTGAGAGACAGAGCACTAGGGACAAGGAAGAGAATGGGAATGAAAAACATTGAAAAATTAGGGTGGTGCAATGATTGTAAAGAATGGATTCCTCTAAAAGAACATTGGCTACCTGAACACAATAATCAAAAAGGGGAACAATGCAAAGGCTCCCGTTATTCCTATTGGGGATTTGAAATATCGGATTAAAAACGAACAGGAAGCAATCGCTGTAGCCAAATGGATAGAAAGAGACGATGGTGGTTGTCTTGATCACTCAGTGGGGTCTGGACACACAATGAATTGTGGAGACGGACGCAATTGTGAAGACGAGCGGCTCCGATGGGCTAAGGCATTAGCAGAATATTTGTTAACCGACTCATTCAGGCAGACCACAATATCTAGTGGGTAGTTGAGTGAAGGAGATGGCCCTATTCTAAAATTATATACCCATCCATCTCGTTTCCACCTTGGGCCTGGCAGCCATGTTCCGATGGACCTGCCAAATGAGTACGACTTTGGATGCATATTGCTTCCACGCTAGTTTTCCGAAAATTTCAACGACCACCCGAATCCAACCTCGTTGGGTCGCATCTAATCATGCAGGACAAGAGGTCCAAAATCCACAGGAGCATCAGGAGGTCCACAATGAAGACTTCATTATACGTTGCGATACTCATTGCCACACTAGCTGTAGTTCCAATTTTGTCCTCTGCCGTTCTGGCGGCACAGGATTCCGCTGGTTCTGACCACAATTTGTGCATACAGAGCTGTGCATGGCCCTTCAGCAACAACGCTGGCCAATACCAAACCCAGGCCAATTGCACGGTTGGCTGCGATAGCTCGTTCTGGAAGGCGTTTGACAGGAAGGCAAGAGAGCTTGACAAAGGCCCTAAGTAGATGAAAGGTGGGGGGGAAACCCAGAAAATCTTCGCGTAGAAGTGAAGCTGGGGGTTCCCCTATCAGGCTCCTTTTATCTGTATTTCTTGCAAAAACCCGGCTTCTCCTTTTACTGACATGGCGCCAGGCTTAGCCATTTGCCTTCCGAGGGATTTTTTTCACACAGGTAGGGGCCTCTCTGTGCTGTTAAAGAGGTGGGGAAAAGGGAGGCTGTATTTGGGTGATTGAAACGTCAACGGACATAAGAAGCCTGCATCTGCTGGTCTGTGCACGTGCTTTGCCCTCGGAGGGACCTCTTGGCTGATCAAACGGCTGATCAAGGTCGGAGCGAAAGTAGCGTATCACGGTCGGAGGTGGCAAGTGCATGTGGCTTCGGCGTTTCCCTTGGCTCGACACTACCGCGCTGTTTTCGGGTGACGAGCACGACGGCAAAAATGGTTGACGGAGTGACGGAGGGTGAGGTACGCTCAGAACCAGCGCATAAAGGGTCTTCTCAGTAACGTGACGACGGTTTTGCCTTTCTGGGACCTCGTAGGTGACCACGCGGGGACCTTTTCGGGTCAAAGCAACCGTCCAGCAACTCCCGTACCGGCCCAAAGGCCTCCAAAATGGAAAGACCGGAGCATAATTCCGACTACAAAGAATGCGGTGCAGACGGATGGGTGACAAAGGCCGAAGAGGAAATGGCAAAGATCTCATAACAGCAATTACCAGTTCCAGGGGGAGGAATGATGGAATGCCCCGCTTGTCACGCAGAGAATCGTGAAAGCGCTAAGTTTTGCAACCACTGTGGTGTGACATTGGAACAGGCCTGCCCTGCATGTGAGACGACCAATCCTTTCGGAAGCAGATTTTGTGATGCCTGTGGTCAGCCATTGGACGCAAAGCTACCATCAGGTCATGCCGTCCTGGCTCGCCTCTCCGCACCCTCAATCGTAAAATTGCGCAGAATCGTTCTCAGGTGCCTTACAAGCGCTAAGAAGTCGTCTCGGATTCGCTGTTGATCTTTCGCAGCAGCCGTTTATGATGGATCGAAAGGGAGTGAAATTCTTATTCTTCAGGGAGATTTCGAGGCAGAATAGTGATGATTGGGGCAGGAGCTTTGCAATGCATAAACCATAACGTTCCATGCCTGAGACGTTCAGTTGGGTAATGGAAAGAAAGTAGGTGATCGGTGCAGACGTCCTATCCGCTCAAAGATTATGTGAAATTGAGTCGCAGCCGGACGCAACGGTACTGGTCGGCGGAGCGAGAGGTCGTTGCGGATGCGAATCAAATTAATGGATTCTTCAATGATAAAGCAAGATAAAGCAAGAAAGGAGATCTGATTATGGCACTTGCAGAAGAAGTGTTCGGATTCTATATTCCGACTGTCACGTTGATGGGTATAGGGTGTCACAAGCAGACCGGCGACTGGGTCAAAACGCTCGGTTGCAATAAACCACTAATCGTAACGGACAAGGGCATCACTAAGGCAGGCATTACCGATACAATCGCTGAGATTATCAGGAAAGGAGCAAATGCCGAAGTGGTAGTGTTCGACGAGACCGTCCCCAATCCAACTGATAAGAACGCTGATGACGGTCTCGAGATTTTCAAGAAGAACAAGTGCGATAGCATTGTTTCACTCGGCGGCGGCAGTGCGCACGATTGCGGCAAAGCCGTCGGCATTCTGGCCACGAATGGCGGTAAGATTAATGACTATGAGGGGTTGGACAAATCGTCTAAAAGCATGCCGCCATTTATCGCAATCAACACCACAGCAGGCACGGCGAGCGAAATGACCCGATTTTGCATCATTACCGACACGAGCCGCAAGGTGAAAATGGCAATTGTGGATTGGAGAACGACACCGAACGTTGCCATCAACGACCCGCTGCTCATGGCAGGTATGCCTCCAGCACTCACGGCTGCCACCGGAATGGACGCCCTCACGCATGCTGTCGAGGCTTACGTATCAACAGCTGCGACTCCTGTGACCGATGCGTGTGCGCTTCAGGCAATGAAACTGATAGCCAACAACCTCCGAGCTGCTGTGGCTAACGGCGGCGACATGGGAGCGCGGGATAGCATGGCCTATGCTGAATATCTCGCAGGGATGGCCTTTAACAATGCCAGCCTCGGCCATGTCCACGCTATGGCACACCAGTTGGGCGGCTTCTATAATCTGCCGCACGGCGTGTGCAACGCTATCCTGCTGCCCGCTGTCGAGCGCTTCAATCTGATCGCCAAGGTCGATAGGTTCGTAGACATAGCAAAGGCGATGGGTGAACCGGTAGAAGGTCTGTCCAAGAGGGCTTCCGCTGAAAAGGCGCTTGACGCAATCAAGACGCTCTCGAAGGATGTAGGCATCCCGAGCGGCCTGAAGGAGCTCAACGTCAAGGAGCAAGACCTCAAAACGATGGCAGAAAACGCTCAAAAAGACGCTTGCGGACTGACCAACCCGCGCTGCCCAACCCTGGAAGACGTCGTCATGATTTACAAGTGGGCTATGTAGCCTGCAACCCTTTGGGCAGGGTTCGCCCCGCCCACATCCCGACGCAAACTATCCGGCGCGTCGGGTGGGGCAAGTCATGGGCTCGATTCGGAGAAAACTAGTGCATGCTACCGGCAAGAAGCTTCGGAGGGAAGGTAACTCGACACAAGACTCGCGGTAAACATTGTGGCGGCCAAATCGCTCGCTACCACGCACTGTTTCAGAGGCAATTGGACAGAAAGAATTACTCGTGGGCGCTTGGACTACAACTTGAAGGCCACTTGGCTATCGAGCGCGCAACGAATACGTTAAAGGACCCTAAGCACTGTCTTGGACCTGAACTCACCCGAGATCCTGGAACTTGTGAATTCTCAACCCAAGACTCCCGAGGAAATTGCCCACGAGCATTTCGAGCCTCAGGTGCTCGAAGGTTTCGGCTTCAAGCTCGCGATAAACGAGTTGCTAACTCATTGCGAACTCATGGAGTTCAGCGGGAACATCGCGTGGACTGAAGGCAATTTAATTATTTGGAAGCAATCAGAAAGATACAACCATACGGGATATTGGTTCACAACTCATTCATCGTGGGTTACGACTTTGATACCCAAGCGACATTTGACGAATTAATGGGCTACAAATTCAGCTTCCTCTTCCAGAGTCAGGTGCGCGTTTCGTCGACCACTCCGTCCTGTTCTCTCCACTACCCCCGGACCAAACCGATTGTAATCCGAAATCAGATTATGAACGGTTCCCTTTCCCATTCCCACAACATGCACTGCTATTTCCTTGGCCGGCACCGGATCAACGGTAGCGTGCAATATGACCAGCCATTTCTGTGCGATCCATGGATTCCTTGACGTCCGTATTCGCTTCCTGATCTCTTCTTCCGAAAGATCCTCAAATGCTCTCGTCACTCTACCCATGGTCACCTCCAGTTAAAACTGCGGCAACCTCATACCACATTCCGCGTATGAACGCGAGTTGGTATAACATCTTGCAAGGTAAGCACAATCTCATCGAGGCCTCGAAGAAAATATCTGGCACGAGACTTGCTTAACCTACGGTATTAAATCATTCAGGTTGGCTCATACTGGCAGTGGTGGAGTGATAATGGATTGGTTTCATCGAGACCAGCTCTAGGCTACCTGGTTCGAAGACGGTCAAGGTGAGAGCGAAAGTCGCGTATCACGGTAGGAGGTTGCGGGTTCATGTGGCATCGGACTTTGTCTTGGCTCCATACTACCAAGCTGTTCTTGGGTTAAGGCCAAGCAATTTATTTTGACAAAAGAGCGGAGGTGGAGGTACATTCAAAAAAAAAAGCAACAGACACAGGCATTTTTGTCAACGTGACGATGGCCCCGCTGTCGTCTTGCCGCCGCAGAGGCCACCGGGGTCTTTTCCGCTGTAAGGCCAGACACTGCGGAGACCGCAGTCCGAGGCAGACGTCCAAGAAGCACCAGAGTGTCGCACAATTCCAGAATATTGGAGGGAGGAACAAATTCAGGAAGCCGTAGACTCCTGCCCCGAAGAGGCTATTAAATGGGTTGAATGAAAATGGGAGGCAAGACGGACCAAGCAGTGAAGCCCAAAAAATCGGAGTGGGAGATTTCCCTGTTACGATGATAAAATGTCTGTGATGCTTTGCAACTGGTCCGAGGGTATCTTTTTCTCTTTTTTTTTCGGATTAGGGGGTAGAGATGAAAAAATTCTTGGTGCCTATGCTAGTGGGGCTTTTTGTGCTTGCCGTGGTAACCCCTGCCTTGACGTGGGAGTTCGCAATGAGAGGCGAGTACGAATACCGTTTCAAGTATTTTTCTCGTACGGGCAATTCTGACCTCTTCGGATTCGCTCCTGCTCAGGACGGCGGTGCTGGGACGTTCATCGGGTTTGCCGGACCTAACATCTGGGCCACTGGCGCGGTGGTGAATGTCGCGGGCGACAACAGCAATGCGCTCACCTCTACGAGCGCGCCGGTAGTGATTACGCGGGGTGGTTTCTCCAGATGGGGGTCCGACGCGCATTATAGCGACAACAGGTTCACCCTGCTGCCGGAGATCCGCTTGAATCCGGCCATAAAGGTATTTGGTGTGTACACCATTGGGGGCTATCGCAACAAATACGCACAGTGGAATATCGTCGGGATTGGTGGAGACCCAGGCGTAGGAACCCCTCCGTTTGAGCGTAGTGTCATGCAAGGCGTGAGCCAGAACGCGTATGACACCGCAGGTATTGGAAGCTGGGAGCAGATCAAGTTCTCTGCTCAAACACCCATTGGCACACTCTTCTATGGAATCAGGGATTTCGCATTCGGGCTCGGCGCTACCCTTGGGTACAACACTAGAACGGAAGCGTTTTTGGCCGTCATTCCTTATGGTCCCCTGAGCTTCCTTTATGCAATCTGGCTCAGCCAGGGAGCGGCCCCCTTCATGGACGGCTGGAATCAGTCGCCTGACGGCGGGCGCAAAAACAGCATGTTCCAGGGCTTCTGGATCATCTATAGCAACGCTGACTTGCAATTTGGGGCAGGCTGGATCGGACGTAACATCCATTTGGGCAGGGGAGACTTGAATTTTGTGCCTGCTTTTGTTCCCGTAGTACCGGGGGCTCCTGTACCTGGAGAAGTGGTTGCATCCGATAGGTTTCTGAATTTTTGGATCGCCTATTTGAGTTACAACAACGGCAGGTTCTTTGCCAATGCAGAATATTCGTGGATAGCCCTGGACTTTTGCAACACCTTGAACGGTGGTCCCACCGCGGCGAGTCCTGTTCTGTCTCAGCCTCGTTATATGCTTAAACATGCTTTTGCCGAAACAGGTCTTTTGTGCGGTCCGGCGAGGCTCACCTTCATGTGGGCGTGGTCACCAGGCCAGAATCAGATAAACCCCAATAACGGCATTCTGCCAGCGGGCACGCTTACGACCAACTCTCTGCCGTATCCCATCAACTATCAGGCCATGGAACCGTACAACACACTGATGTTCTACACTTACGGGGGTGGGAACAATCAATTCAACTGGACGTTTGGAGCCGACAGCATTGGCTGCATGGGTGATGCGTGGGCCTTTGGAACTCGGCTGGATTATGCTGTGGCCTCTAACTTGAACTTGTGGGGCACCTATCTTTGGGCCGAGCGCTTGGAGAGAGATGGATACCTTGCAGGTCAGTTTGGCGGCGTCACAGCGGCCGACCCCATCTCTGTCAGAGGTAACGTGCCCATAGTAGTACCAGGCTCTGCGTTCAGGGGTAGAGATGGTCGTGGCGATACGGTCTTGTCTGATCCTTTTGCCAGCAACCGCTCTCTCGGATGGGAAGTCAATGCAGGAGCTGATTGGAAACTCTTCGAGGGCATGACGCTGCGCGTGAAGTATGCGTATTGGCAGCCGGGCAGCTGGTTTGACTGGGCTTATCAGGCTATCGTACCGACGGGTGGCGGCGGCGTTGACGTGGCGCCTGTGGGCAAGAATGGCATCCAAAGCGTTCAGATGTCTACCCTGATAAATTTCTAATCAGACCGTTTCCTTGTTGGTCACAAGCAAACAGAGCCAGGAGGTTGAGCCGAATCGTCAAAATGGTCGTTCTGGACTGAGGGACGACACCGAATGTGGCCATGAACGACCCGCTCATCATGGCGGGCATGGTTCCGCTCCTCACAGCTGCCACCGGCATGGATGCTCTCACGCGCGCTGTCGAGGTCTACATATCGATAATGGTAACCTCGGTGCGGCCTTTTTAAGGTCGCGTACATTAACGTAATTAGTAGAGACAAAGCCAAGGAGGTGTTTTTATGGGTAAATTCATCCGTGTAGACATGACATCGAAAGAGGTGAACATCGGCGAGTGTCCCGAAAAATATGCAGGTTTGGCGGGCCGTGGACTTACCTCCACCTTCATCGCCGACGAAGTGAAGCCCACCTGTCATCCTTTAGGGAAAAACAACAAGCTGCTTTTTGCGCCCGGCTTTCTTAGCGGGACTACCGCAGCGAACTCCGGCCGCATTTCTTGTGGCGCCAAGAGCCCGCTGACCGGAGGCATCAAGGAAAGCAACAGTGGAGGCAGCTCTAGTCAAAAGTTGGCCAGACTGGGCATTAAGGCTCTCGTGTTTGAGGGAATTCCGGCAGAGGATAAATATTTCGTCATCAAAGTTGCGATGGACGGTGTCACCATTGATGACGCACCCGCTGAAATCATGGGCATAGGCAACTATGACGCCATTAAGATCCTGCAAGAAAAATACGGCCCCAAAGTAGGGGTAGCCGTCATTGGTCCGGCAGGAGAAATGAGGCTTTCAGCAGCCAACATTTCCTTTGCCGATCCTGATGGCAACATCCGCAGCGCCGGTCGTGGCGGCCTAGGCGCGGTGATGGGTTCCAAGAAGATAAAAGCCGTCGTTATTGATGACACTGGCGCTCCCCGGGTCGCTATCGCCGATCAGCAGGCTTTCACGAGTGCTGCAAAGCGGTTTTCCAAAGCCCTTACTACTCATCCGGTCACTAGTCAGGGTCTAACCAACTACGGCACCGACGTTCTGGTGAATATCCTGAACGAAGCTGGGGGTCTTCCCACCGAAAACTTCCGCAGGGGTCGTAACGAATGGGCCGACAACATTAGCGGCGAGACAATGAACGCAACCATGAAGGAGCGTGGCGGCAGACCTGTCCACAACTGCCATGCAGGTTGCGTCATACGCTGTTCCCAGCACTATGTTGACAAGGAAGGCAAATATATCACCAGCGGTTTTGAGTATGAGACGATTTGGGCCCTTGGCGCTGACGCCAAGATTGATGACCTTGACACAATCGCCTATTGTGACCGTGAACTCGATGAGGCCGGCGTAGATTCGATCGACTGCTCAGTGGCTGTCGCTGTTGCCATGGAGGCTGGCATCATTCCCTGGGGCGACGCCAAAGCTGCTCTGGAACTTATTAAAGAAATCCGTAAAGGAACTCCCCTGGGCCGGATTCTTGGCTGCGGCGCTGCTGCGGTTGGTCGAATGTATGGGCTTTTCAGGGTTCCTGTAGTAAAAGGCCAGGCAATTCCGGCCTACGATCCCCGTGTGGTTAAGGGAGTTGGCCTGACCTACGCCACGACTCCGATGGGTGCAGACCACACGGCCGGTTATGCAGTGGCCACCAACATTCTGAAGTGTGGCGGCTTCGTAGATCCGCTTAAGAAGGAAGGTCAAGTTGAACTGTCCCGCAACCTCCAAATTGCCACTGCTGCTCTTGACAGTATGGGTATGTGCGTGTTTGTTTCCTTCGCCACTCTGGACAGCGCCGATGCCTCCCAAGCTCTGGTTGACATGATCAACGCTCAGTACGGCCTCTCCCTTAATGCAAACGATATTACAGCTATGGGCAAGTCTATCCTTAAGGCTGAGCGCGGATTCAATCAAAGGGCTGGCTTTACCAACGCGGATGACCGCTTACCGGAATTCTTCGAGGAGGAATGTCCACCGCACAACACCACTTGGGACTTCACAGAAGAAGAAATTGACCAAGTAATGAATTTCTAGTTAGTGCAAAAGTAGGTAACAGGAAACCCCACCCTGGAAAGGCCAAAGGGAAAAGACCATTGAACGAGAACTGGGCATAACGTACTCCTGTCCAT
The DNA here is from genome assembly GCA_035541995.1 of Terriglobia bacterium. Taxonomy (GTDB): domain Bacteria; phylum Acidobacteriota; class Terriglobia; order Versatilivoradales; family Versatilivoraceae; genus DATKMG01. The sequence continues at coordinate 336 of DATKMG010000071.1, read as the reverse complement.
TCGATCTGAAAGAGTGAGGGGAGGCCGATGATCGAACTTCGCGCGTTCATGGGTCTAGCAGATCTCTTTCGAGAACGGAACTGGCCGAATCCGTACAAGATTGATATCCAGGGAGGAATGACCGGAAGCCGACTGCTGGCCATGCTTGATATTCCGCGGGAAAAGGTCGAGGTCATATTTGTTAACGGAAAAGCCTGTGATCCCTCTATAGCGGTGTTGACCAGTTGCGATCGTGTGGCCTTGGTGCCACCGGGGATGCCCGGCCCGTACCGTGTATTGTTGGGCTTCAAAGAATTAGGTTAGGCAGACTCCCGATGCTCTAAGTAGACGAACATT
>DATKMG010000070.1:0-5453 GCA_035541995.1 Terriglobia bacterium | reverse complement strand
ACTTCGGGCAATGGTTTGAGCATTATGACCCGAAGATCCATGATGCGATCATGGGTCCCGTGGAAGAATACCGGACTAATGAAGCCGGCCTTGGTTATGATGAAGCTAAGACAGGAGGCACTTTCATCCGAATCGGTGTGGGAGTGGTGCGCAAACCCGAAGAGCAAACTTACCAGATATTCAACACATACGATATTGTGGACCCAGGGAGATGGAGCGTCAGAAAGGGGCCTGACTGGATCGAGTTCACTCATGATCTAAGAGACGGTTCAGGATATGCCTATGTCTACACTAAGAAGGTTCAATTGGTGGAGAACAAGCCTGAATTAGTGTTGGAGCACACGCTACGGAATACAGGACGGCGCTTAATTGAAACCGCTCAATACAACCACAATTTTTTTGTGATTGACCATCAACCGACAGGACCGGACTTCGTGGTCAAATTCCCCTTCGAAGTGAGGGCTAGACAGGATTTGAAAGGAGTAGCTCGTACCAGTGGAGCTCAGTTGGAATACTCGCGCCAGATGGAGAAGGACGAGAGTGTATTCACTGAACTGGAGGGATTCGGTGCGGGCGCCCAGGATTACGACTTTCGAATCGAGAATCAAAAGGTCGGTGCGGGCGTGCGGATCAGGGGAGACCGGCCAGTCACTAAGCTTAATTTCTGGTGTATGCGAACGACGCTTTGCCCGGAGCCATTCATCGAGTTGAAGCTTGGGCCGGGAGAAGCCTCTAGATGGATTATCCACTACGAGTTTTATACCCTGCCGACTCCATCTGCCCATTGAGTGGATGAATTCGGGGTCCACCGGCCCGGCGTGCCCGCGGAGGTGAAACAGAAAATTCCGTTTTTATGCCTTAGGAACTGCGCAACAACTCCAGCATTTCCCTGTCGAGCTTGTGACCTTTGTAGTCCTCATATTTGACGTCTTGCCGTTCGCTATCCAGAACTCCAAAGGTACCCCTTAATTCCCACAGAGAAAAACCCCACCCCGCCTCTTTCCAAATGGACAAGCAGTCCTTCATCCAAGCCAAAGTAACGTCATGGGGAGTCTGGTTAAAACAGCCCCACTCACCCACATGGACCTGGACACCTTTATCCACAATAGGTTTCCATTTGGTATAAAGTTCTTGTTTTATCTTGTCACGGTTCCAGATTTGTCCTGAATCGTCTTGAAGAGGCCAAGTCGGAAGTTTAAAAGTCTCAAATTCGTCCTTTGGTACCCACGTAGCCGTATAATGACTGACTGCCTTGGGCAGGTACCCGCGGGTGCTTTGCACTAGACCTAGCTCCACGATCCCCATCACCGGTGTTTGGCCTATGTCAATCCCGTCTGCAAAAATCAATCGGTTCGCATCGACTTCCCTGATGCCGGCTACCAGAGCTTTGACAATTTCCACGTACCGGTCTTCCGACTGCATTTTGGGCGGCTCGTTAATCAAATCAAAACTCAGGCGACGGTTGGGAATTCCCCTATAACGTTGGGCAAAATACTTCCAATGAAACACAGCCGCTGAAAGCGCGTGGGCACGTTCGGCTTCAGTTCCTGAAAATAAGTCCACCGGTTCCAAGTTTCTGCCATTGATGCAGTAGCCGGGCAAGCGGTGGAAATTCAAATTGATATGAATCCCATACTGGCGGCCGAATTCGACCGCCTTGTCAATGTCTTTCAAGGCTGTATCGTTAATGTTCAGCCAACTGTCACGGTGGGTCCAAGTCCAGTATGACATTGGGAGTCGAGCAAAGTCGAATCCCCATTCGGCCATAATAGCAAAATCGGATTCTCGATAAGAATCAGCTGCAGGACCAAATCTGGCTTGAAGATTGAATCCCCGCCAGCGTGGAATATGGCTGGCATTCAGGTCTTCTTCCTCTGCCCGTCCCGCGTGGCCCCCAACGCTGAAGGCAGCCACTGCAGCCCCGGCCTGTCTCATAAATTCCCTACGTTGCATGAGTTGATCCCCCAGTCATTCCGGGTTGGAACTCCCGAACCTATCCTATGGTGTGTCCTGAATGGTAGCAATCGAGTCGCTACCCTTTCCCTCAAAGATAGTACAACGAAGCTGAGGGTTCAACCTGGATTGAACTTGAGGAGTTCAAGAGATTACAGCATGTTGCCTATCCGGACTCCTAGCTAATGAGCGGAAGGACTTTCTTGAAAATGCGTGATTCGGTAGCCACGCCGACCGCGTTTTTTGCGGGAAGCGTGGGCTTGTCAAGCCAGCAAAAAGCCCACGGCTCGCGGTGACCGTCATCGCTAAATACGCTCACCGTGGCTACCTGTGGTTTTTTCATTTGCGGTCGTGGGCTCGAATAAGCGACCAAGGCCCCGACGGAGCGGGGCCCTCCGCCATTTTCATCCGCGGTGACTAGCTTGAATAAGGTGGTGTAGCATCGCTGAAGCTGAGAACTTCATAGGGGATTCTCGTCTGAAAATCGTGCTGGGGGGGACCCTACACTTTCACTCCCTCAGGCGCCATCGGCAACGATCGTAGGCGAATTCCGGTCGCATCAAAGATAGCGTTTCCGACTGCAGGCGCAAGGCCCACGAGGGGAGTCTCTCCTGCTCCGGCCGAAGGCAGATCCTTCTGGTCTACAAGGACGACCTCGATTTCAGGAACATCACTGAATCGCGGGACTCGATAGCGCGAAAAGCGTCCGTTCAAGATACGACCATCCTCGAATTCAATGGCCTCAAAAAGCGCTCCACCGATGCCCATCACGATGGCGCCCTCGATTTGATTCCGCAATTGGTCAGGATTCACCACGGCGCCGCAGTCAAATGCGGTTACTGCGCGCACTATTTTCACCTGGCCAGTCGAGCCATCCACGGAAACCTCCACACATGTCGCCACATATCCGCCCTTTTCGGTTCCCCCGCCTAGGCCAAATCCTTGTCCGGACCGCTTCCTGGCTTTTCCCCATCCAAATGTAGTCGAGGCCGCCTCGAACACTCCCCTCAAACGGGTATCCTTGAGATTCTTCAAGCGAAATTCGAGAGGGTCCATATTGACGGCGTGTGCCAGCTCGTCCATGTGCGACTCTCGAACAAAGTGGTTGGCTGTGGCGGCCAAGCCTCGATAGGAACCCTGGCGGAGCGGTGATTTTGAGGCGTGGAACTCGGTGCGTTGATTCGGAATATCATAGGGAGTACTAATCCCAGATGCTCCCGAATTATAATTGTGGAATTCCCAAGCTGTGATAGTGCCGTCCTGCTTGACACCGCTTCTGACTTCGATCACTCCCGCCGGGCGGAAATAAGCCCAGCTGAATTCCTCCTCCCGCGTCCACACCAGCTTGACAGGGCGACCGGCTCCCTTAGCCAGACGCGCCGCTTCCACTGCCGTTTCTCCTGTGTGCTTGCCCCCGTACCCCGAACCCATGTCAGGCATTCGTACGTGCACCTGATCCTCGGGGATACGAAAGGCCTGAGCGAGTTCGGATCGCACCCCAAAAGGCCGCTGAGTACCCGTCCACACCAGCAGTTTCCCTTCTTTCCATTCGGCGACCGCCGCGCGGGGCTCGAGCGGCGCATGAGCGATGTAGGCTATCGTGTATGTGGTTTTAAGCCGTTGATCGGCGGAGGCCAGCCCGTCTTCAATCAAGCCCTGTGCCGGGATTCGCTCATCAGGGCTTCCCGAAGATTCGGCATTCTTTTTCAGATATTCGTATAACTCTTTCCCCGACGGCTGGGGTACCGCCTTCCATTCTGCACGGATGGCGGCAATGGCCTGCTCTGCAACACGTTCGCTCGGTGCCGCGACTCCCACAAAATCTCCGTCATGGACCACGATAACACCGACCATGGTCTCGGCCTGTCGCGTATCGAGAGAATCCAGTGTGGCGCCTATGGAAGGAGGGCGAAGGATCTTTCCAACAAGCATCCCTGGCATTTTGACATCCGATGGGAATGCGTGCTTCCCCGTCACGAATTCCTTTCCATCAACTTTGGGAACTGAACTTCCCATCACTGTCCATTGCGCAGGAGGCCTCAAAGGATCATCTGCAGGGATTGCCCGTGCGAGCTTTTTCCCTTTGAGCAATGATTTGTAAGCGATTGCTCGCTGGTTCCCGGGATCGCGAATCTCACTCTCTCCCGCAATCAGTCCTTCGCGATGAGTTCCCCACGCTTCCGCCGCCAGGTCTATCAAAAGGTCGCGAGCAGTGGCAGCTACCCTGCGAAGCTGGGGGTTCATGGTTGGCGTAGTCCGGCTGCCAAATGTTCCCATGTCGAAAGGAGAGAGTTCAGTATCCCCCATCACCATTCGGATGGAGTCGGGCGGTACTCGAAGCTCTTCCGCAACTGCCTGGGTGAGTGCAGTACGGGAATTCTGTCCGACTTCCACTTTGCCCGTGTAGGCGGTCACGCCTCCGTCTTCGTCGATGTGAAGCCAGGAAGCAATGTCTTGAGGAAGTTGCTGGCTGAGACCCCTTCCACCCCGTCCGGACTCCTGGGCTGCCAGGCCCTTCTCCAGAATACAGGCAATGACCATCCCACCGCCGAAAATGCGGAAGAATTCCCGTCGTGCCAGCTCAAAATGGTAAGTGGGTACTGAGTTCAGTTCGTATCGTTCGGGTTCTGGAGGTGAGGCATTCGTCGAATCATGAATCAAGATCGTTCCTCTTTCATGAAGTCGGCCGCCCGCAAAATGGCAGCGATGATCCGCCGATAAGTTCCACAGCGGCAGATGTTTCCTTCCATAAACTGGATGATCTGCTGCTCGGTAGGCTCGGGGGTTGACTTGAGAAGAGCGCTGGCAGTCACAATCATACCCGGAGTGCAGTAGCCGCATTGCAGCGCATCCAGCTCCAGGAAGGACCGCTGGAGCGGATGAAGCTGATCGCCGTTCTGGAGTCCTTCGATGGTGGTGATCGGCTTTGATGCGGCCGTTCCCACTTTCGTGATACAGGATCGTCTGGGGAGGCCATCGATCAATACGGTACAAGCACCACACTGCCCTTCGCCACAACCGTACTTACTACCGGTAAGGCCCAATTGCTCCCGCAAAACAGACAGGAGACTCGCTTCCGGGTCAGCATCAATGGGCTGTCGGGTACCGTTCACATGCAAGGCTGTGACATTGGGCACAAAACACCTCAACCAGGTCCTAGGTCGTGGGCAACGAGACTGCTGTCTGAATCATCGGGCGTGCCCGACCACTACGGTGTGCGGGCTGTTGGGAACCGGGTGCGACACGATGCCGCCAAACCCGGCCTCACGGCACATTGCCTCCAATTCGCGGAAAGTGTAAGCATCCCCTGACGCGGTACTCGCCAGCATCGTGAGACTAAAGGAGGCGGCCATGGGCGGCGAGACCCGGTCTTCATTAGGCACGAACTCCAACACGGCTGCCCGGCCCGCGGGCCTCAACGCGGCGTGAATCTTCTTTAGTAGTCCAATGCACGTGGACGGGTCGAAGTGGTGCAGGAAGTTGGTGATGAGCACGATGTC
>DATKMG010000069.1:0-9300 GCA_035541995.1 Terriglobia bacterium | reverse complement strand
GCGGTTGGATGACAGTCTCCAACATCATCAGCCCGATGATGGTGAATTTGGATCGGTGGCTGATTGGAGCTGTGGCATCAATGAACGCAGTGGCCTATTACGCTACTCCGTTTGAGATTGTTAACAAGCTTTTCAATGTACCTAGTGCTTTGATAAAGGTACTCTTTCCGGCCTTTTCTGCGAGCTATGACGTTGACCGGCATCGGACTGAGACCATGTTTGTGAAGGGGACCAAGCACATTCTGTTGCTTTTATTTCCCCTAGTATTGCTGATCGTGGGGGCTGCCCGTGAAATACTGAATTGGTGGCTGGGTGTTGATTTTGCGCAAAACAGCACCCTGGTCTTGCAGTTACTCGCAATAGGTGTTCTCATCAGCAGTCTGAGCCTTGTCCCTTTTTCACTTGTCCAAGGTGCGGGGCGCCCGAACTTTACAGCCAAGCTACATTTGATTGAATTGCCCATTTATGCTTTGACAGTCTGGGGCTTGGTTCATAGATTCGGAATTGTCGGCGCAGCGTTCGCTTGGCTTCTGAGGGTCTTGATTGATGGCCTTATTCTCTTTCACAAGGCCTGGAGCCTCCTTGCCACAGCCCGCATCAAGAAGGTCCAAACGCTATTGTCAATGGGTTGTGCATTGGGCGTCCTCAGTTGCCTCGTTCTAATCCCAAACTTGTATCATCGTCTGATTCTCATGGTCGCCTTATTGGTAGCATTCTCCTGGGTGGCTTGGCGTCATCTTATAGACCAAGAAGAAAAGTCTTTTATTTTGGTAAACGTCCGTACTAAGGCACTGCAGGTGGCTGCAGGCATACGATCGAGTTGGGCGGCAATTCTTGGCGGTTCCAGTCGTTTTTAGCTACCGGCTACTCCATTGGCGCGAATCGAGACGACGACAAGGCTAGGACGCCCTATGTCCAATGATTTGAATATCGATGGATCTGAATTTGTTCGAAGACGGCAGAAAATTGAACCAGGAAAGTGATTTGAGAGTCGGAAAATAGTGAATGGAATCCATAGAGGATTCCTCCGTTTAACGTACGGGCCTCTAGAGATAATCGCCGAATGAATAAACCTATCAGCATGTTCTCTCCAGAAAGGGCCGACCCAAATCAACCTATCGTGAGCCGGAAGCAATGGTTATTCTGGCTAGGAGCTTTGTTTATCGCGGGATGTCTTCTACTTGTCTTAGAAACTCAAAATCTTCTGGTGGTCTTAGGCGGGGCTCTAATGTTGTTTCTCACTTTCCTCACTTATGTCGCCCCAGCAAAAATGATGCTCTTCGCCATTATCTTCAGCACATTTATCCCTACCGAATGGGGAATCAAATTAGGATCATTTCCGCTAGTCGGGCCTGTAAGAGTGCTCCTCTTATGCTTTCTTCTGGGCCTTTTGTTTAGGATCATCGTTCGCCGGAGAGTATCGTATGCCCTATCAAGACTCCCTTTGAAAGGCCCTTTTCTCTTTAGTCTATTTGCGGCATTGATCAGCACGTTACTTTCAATTGACCCCGTTCGAAGTATTCTCTCCACGGTTAACAACCCTCTAACCCACTTGGCATTTTTTATTCTGTCGTATCAATGTTGTCAGCAGCCAGGGTTTTGGAAGCTTTCCAAAAGAGTACTTCTCTGGACAGCCTTTGCCGTTTGCATGATTGCCTTTTTCGAAGAGGCGACGCATTTTTCTCTGATTGCCTCCGTATATCCGGAGGAAGAACCTTCCTTCCGGATGGGGCTTTTGCGAGTGCGATCTACCTTCTTTCATCCAATTGCGTTGGGATGCTTTCTGGATCTTGTCTTCCCGATTGCACTGGCTGAGTGGCTTCTATGTAAGAGGATCACAAAGAAAATTGTCTTGTCATTACTTTTATTCTTCATGGCCTTGTCACTTTTTCTGACACTGAGCCGCTTTCCGTGGCTGATACTGTTTATCGAATTGTCGGTTTTTTCCATCTGGTGGGCAAGAAACGCCTTCCATCGCAAGGTCATTCTAGCTTTTGCTTTGACGCTCGGTTTGGTCCTCGCCACAAGCGGGCTACTTTTGTTTAGAGGGAGCCTGAATTCCTCAAATGAGTTGAACCCATTTGGAAAGGTCGAGGGCACTAAGGCGGATGAGGCTTCATCCGAGTACTACCGCTTTGCATTAGCTAGGGCAGTGTGGGAAAAGTTGGACGGCCCCCGTTGGTTGTTAGGCTATGGTCCTGGGACGTTTCACATTGCTAATGTCGAATCCCAATACGCCGGCCACGAACATTTGCTCGTAGCAGCCGACAGCCATTACCTGAAGGTTCTGTTAGAGACTGGCTTCTTGGGTGGTCTTGCCTTTCTCATCTTGATTGGAATCGCCATCTCTTCATGTATGAGAGGTGCGTTTCGACTTGAAGAGTCCAAACAGGTTTGGGCTGTAGCTTGTCTGGCCGGAGTGATTGGCTTCGTCCTAAACAACATTACTGCCAGTATGTATCTCCTTCACCCGCTGCCATTCATTTTTTGGCTAGAAGTAGCATTGGTCCTTGCAATGAGAATTCGCAGGGCAAATGAAGACACAATTATTTAAGATTCGCTGTTATCGCAAATGATGTCGGATCTGGAAGCTCATAAATCCTCTAGGCGAACTTGGAGAGGAATTGCAGTAATTGCCCTCTAGCTTTGCCACTAGAAACTTGCTAACAGAATCATCCAGGAATGGTCGCCAACGTGGCTCAGCCTAAACTCCTATACGTTCTACCTCGATGGTTCACATTAGGGCACACCCTTCGAGGACAGCTCGGCTACCTTCGAAGGCAAGGCATGACGATTGACGTGGTCAGCGAGGATGACCCCCGTGCTTGGCTTGCATCAAAACGGGAGGGTGTAAAATTATTCCCCCTGCAAATCGAACAACGACCGTCTGCATGGCAAGACCTGCGAGCACTCGTTCATCTTCTTCGGCTCATGCGCGAGAACAGATACGATATCGTCAATGGCCATACCAAGAAGGGAGCTTTCCTGACCGCGATTGCCGCGAAGCTGGCTCGCGTCCCTAGTGTTGTCTACTCTTGCTTTGGTATTACGAGTTCGGGTCTCCATGCTGATAATCAGGCATACTTTACGCGGATTGAGAGGTATATTTGTTGGCTCAGTACCAAAGTAATTCTTCTTAGTCAATCGAACCGCCAGTACTTCGTATCAAAGAGAATCTGCCCAGACAGCAAATGTACAGTAATTGCGAACGGTTCGGCGAACGGTGTCGATTGTGATTACTACAAGAGGACCAACATTTCAGATGACGAGTCCTCCAGACTGCGGGCAAATCTCGGAATCGAACTGAGTAGCTTCGTCTTAGGCTTCGTAGGTAGATTGGTGCCAGGTAAGGGAATTTTCGAGTTGGGAGAAGCTTGGAAGATCCTTCGCCTCAAACATGAACGTATTCATCTGGTTGTCGCGGCTCCGCCGGAAATGGATAATACGGTAACTTCAGTCATCAAGTCGATGCAAGCCGACCAAAGGTGCCACTTCTTAGGCTTCTTGGACGATCCCCGACCGGCTTACTCAATGATGGATTGCCTCGTTTTCCCTACTCATGGGGAGGGGTTCGGGAATGTCGTGATCGAAGCCGCGGCTATGGGAGTTCCTGCTATAGTCAGCAACTCACTGGGAGCGGTCGAGACAGTCGTTCATGACGAAACGGGGCTCCTGATTGCCCCAAGAGATTCTGGTTCGATTGTCGCAGCGGTGTCAGGACTTATGGAAAACGCAAATCGAGTTCATGTACTTGGCGAAAACGCAAGACGGAGATGTGTCGCCCTATTCCGATCAGATATGGTTTGGGAAGGAGTTGTTAAGTTCTATGAGGACCTAGTCAGCTCTACAGCGAGAAAATCATCTCATAATATCTCTGAGGAGTTTTCGTTGTGAGAAAGGACTACATACTAATAGATAAAAAAGAAGATTGTATAAGCGGAATCGAATTTATCGAAAATTATTGGTCCAACCAATGGTTACATGACGCCAACCAGAATTCTGTTATTGCATATTGTGGCGTTGCCAACGAAGAAGAATACTCCATCATGAAGCCCTATTTGGAAACGTTGCCCAAAAGGTCTCGTTTACTTGACGCAGGATGTGGTTTGGGGCAATGGACAGCTTTTCTTACGAAGGAAGGTTTTGAAGTGTATGGCGTCGATATAAGCAAGTCGACCATCGAGTTACTACGCTCGAAGTTCCCCAATCTTAAGTTCGCGCATGGGGATGTCCGAAATCTGGAGTTTCCGGACAATTACTTCGATGCCGCCTTTGCTTGGGGAGTCTTCGAGCACTTTGAAGAGGGTCTGCAACCTTGTATTGTTGAGAGCTTCCGTGTCCTCAGACCGGGTGGATATCTCTTCCTAAGCGTACCATATCATAATCTCCGTCACATTCTTTGTGGTTTTTCAAGATGGGGGAGCTGGGATCAGTTTCTCGCAACTGCTCTCAAAAAAAACGACAGCATCGGCCCAAATGTCGTTCGTTTTTTCCAATGGAGGCTTACTACCCCGGAATTGTCACGTGAACTCGCAATCGGTGGTTTTAAGGTCCTTGAAACACATCCTATAACTATATCTCTCATTTTGCAGCGACTACGGGCTGCTCCTACTTTGTTTGCTCTACGACCAGGTACGATATCATACAAATTAACCAGATGGTTCCTCCAACATTTGCCGGTTCGGGCATTTGCACATATGATAATGGGGGTAGGACAGAAGCCTGGTGATGCTTCAATGCGGGCTTAAGGAGCGAGTCGATTCCTTCAGGAAGGACAGAAGACATTTCTGAAGATTACTAACCTCTACTGGGGGAGAAATCGATGAGCCAAGCTCATGAACGTACCGACTCTCAAGACCCACCCAGATCCTGATCAGGATTTGGTGCAACGTCAATTTGTGTCACATTCCTATTTCAGATCATCACATCGATGTTCTATCTATCCACCCGTTGCTTTTCAGATTATCGAAAGACGCGAGTCTAGCGCAATCCCAAAATCTGCCGATCTCATCAATCTCTAGTCGCTCTCTAGAGAACAATGCGAAAGTTCCCTGGGTGAGTGAGCACGGATTTCTGCAAGACGAACTCATATGCCCCGATATCCCATCCCTTGCCTTGGGGACGGCTCTTACCATCCAGGTCTGTTGACCCCGCAGCTATCGATGCGCCCTTATCAATTGCCAGGCTTCGTGCCTGCAACCTGAAGTTCCCTCCCAATGGGTCGATGAATAGAGGATCGGTCAGAATTGTTGTCGCGGATGGAGTTAATCCGTTTGTTGCTCCATAGAATAGATTGTGGTCTTCGATAACGGTGGAGGTTGATTCGACACTGATTGCCGCTCCTCGATTTCCTGCGCTGATGTTGTTTCGGATAAGAGCGTTGCTGCTGCCCCGCTCAATGGAAACACCAACGTCCGCGCCGTACACTGTGTTGTTGTAAAGCTGCACAGACTGGCTTTCACGAACCCTTATGCCATAATGTTGGTTGACGCCCTTGGGACATCCATCGACAAGGTTGTTGTCAACGATCACACTTGCGGAATTCGACGTCCAGACTCGGACCGCCTCTTGGTCGAGCATGTCCAGGTGACAAGAATGGTGGATTATGTTCCGTTGTAATATAACCATCGAGGTGAAATCATTCACGTGAAACTCGGAGACATTGATACCAATCGCTCCGACATTTCGCAGGATGTTGTCTTTGATGACCGTGTCAGCCGTCCCCCTAGGGCGCCATACCATGATGCCTCCGCCCCCCGTAGCATTGTTTCCATCGACGTTGTTATTGGAAATCAAGGAAGCGTGGCCTTGCTGGTCAATATCAATCGCCGTGGCGTCAGCTCCACGGTTCGTCATGTGTAGAGTTCGTAGGCTGTTGCCAGAAATCACCCATTCGTCGCTGGAGGTTCCGGGTTGGCTGACGGCCTGAATGCCATACCCAAAAAATGACTCAGGAGATTGGAAAGGAGCGTCGTATCCCTTCCAGTCCCAATCCTCGAAGTTGGAATTCCGAATAGTGATTCCCTTCGTAGCGTTGTTTCCCTGTATGCCGCAGTCGGTCACATCGTGGATGTGTACGTTGTCAATTGTCCACTTCTGCGCCCCCCACAGCCCAATTCCGAACTGACAGAAGGCGATCTCCAGGTCCCGAATTGTAAGATTGTTCACTGCTGTAAAGCCTATGCCGTTCCTGCGAACAATCTCGATAGGGTAGTTTCCAGGGTTTTGGTCGAGGTAATAGTAGAGACGCTTATTTGCATCGTCATGGTACCATTCCCAGTTTGCTGCCAATACGCCTTTGGATGCCTTTCTTTTGCTGCCGAGTCCTGAATGAAAAACCATGCCCGGTATCCAATTCACGTCGGCCGTGTACCAAAGAAACGCCGTTTCTTGAATCCAGAACTTGGCACCGGCATAAGATTCAGAACCTAAAATCCTGGGCGGATTTCCTGTGCCGTAAGCCGCAAAGAGTATAGGATTGTTGGTAGTCCCTGATGAGTTGGGTTTGAGTGCCTCACGCCAAGCTTCACCTCTCTTAAATAGGATCTGATCCCCCGGCGCAAACGTTGTCTTGTTGACCTTGGCAATGCTTTTCCAGGCGGCCAATGGGCTCAACCCCGAGTTGTCATCGCGCCCGCCTGTCGCGTCCACGTAGTACACAACTGCCGAACTAGCCTTGATCCCGAAAATGAATACCAGGGCCATCAGGAAGATTGTTTTCTTAACAGCCGTTTGGGTGCGTATCATGTCGTTCCCCATATTCCCCAGCCTAAGCGATTTCGACGACCGTTTCAATAACGTTAGGCCCTCTTGGCATCTCAGTTACAGTTCTGTGACTCACTGACGTCACGAATGAGCCGTTGCGGTGGCGCAACTCATTTCATCGGTGCAACTTACCTATCTGCTAGAAATTCCCGCGAGAGAAAGAGTGTGCAAGAATTGGGCCAGTTCAGCGGTCAGAGTTCAGCGTTCTGTGTTCTGAGTTCAGCGTTCGTAGTTCGGAGTTCAAAGTTCAAGGCCCAAAGGGGTCCAAGGTCAGAACGGCAGGGGTTAGGGATCAGGGGCTAGGGGCTAGGGGAAGAGGGAAGAATAACCACAGAGGCACAAAGGCACAAAGAAAGGCGAAAGGGAGCCGCGAATAAACGCGAATAAATAAGGAGGGAATTCACCACAGAGGGCACCGAATCGGCACTCGAAGATTGAAGATGAAGGATCGCGACTAGGGGATAGGGCATGGAGGGGGCTTGTACTGGGGGGACTCTTCGTGGACGCGCTTCAGCAGTTTGTCATAATCTGAATGGGATCCAATCCAGAACCAAACGAGCGTGTCATCCTTCCGGTGTCCCAATGCCCTCCATCCGATGGCCACGCGAACCGAGTATAAGGGCAGGCTCTGGCTAACCCGTTTGAAGTCCAAACTTGGATGATTCGGGTTCTCCTTCCAAAATCTGTAACTCTTGCGGCTCTGCGCCTGGATATTCGTAGGTAAACCACGAAAACACTTAATGAAATCCTCAGTCAGCCGGGAATTCACAGTTCATCAAAACCCATGGCGCGGGTCTTGCCTTCTTCGTCATCTTTGAGCGCCTTTTTCACCAGGTCTTCAAGCACATTCTGTGACTTCGACAGAGTTTCATCCCAATGAAATTCTGCCTCCATATCGGAGAGGAGTGCTCCGGCCAACGAGTCTTGGAGAGCCTCGGGCAAAAGGGCCGCCTTGGCAAACGCTTCCTGGAGTAGATTCGTCATCGTCTCACCTCGGCTGCAATTATACCCTTCCCGTGGCCATAACCGGCAAGTCCTAAAATTCGCCCAGGATGAAAACTGGCCGCGAATGGACGCGAGGGAAAGTAGGTGACAGGTTCCAGGTGTCAGGGGACAGGGGAGAAGCAAAACAGGAAACAGGATGGGAAGGATGAAGAAAGAAGTCCAAGGTTCAAAATCTAAAGTCCAAGGCCCAAAGGGGTCCAAGGTCTAAAGTCAGAACGGCAGTGACGAGTGACGAGTGATAAGTGACGAGAGAAGGAAGTTCAAAGTCGACAAGATAGCCCAAGGTCAGAACGGCAGGGGTTAGGGATCGGGGGCTAGGGGCTAGGGGAAGAGGGAAGAAAAACCACGGAGGCACAAACTCGCAGAGAAAAGGCAAAACTGAAAAGGCGGACGGGAGACGGCAAACGGGAGAAAGTGCAAAGTCCAAAACCGAGGGACAGCCCCCTGGCCGCCGGAGCAGCCTTCCCCCTTTGGCAAGGGGGAATAACCACCAAGCATCAAGGGACGGGGAAAGGGCTAAATGGGGAGAGGGGCAAAAATCGGCCGTGGGAGAAGAATGGTTTTCAGGAAACAAGAGGCAATTGGCGGATGCGGAAGCCGCTTTCGGTGACAGTGACCAAAGCTCCTGCCGCCAGATCCCCGGAGAGGTGCTCAAGGACCTCAAGCAACCGAGCATTCACACGATCCGGTCTCATGTTAGCTAGGCGAAAAGTAACCACGCTCGGCAATCGCTTCTGACTGAGCGCAACGATCCGTCCGAAATCCAAATCATGGGTTAGGAGGATTCGTTGTTCTGAGAGGGTTTTCTCCACGATTTTGGAGTCGGGAAGACGCTGAAGCCCTGAAGACGATAAGTGGACGGCATCGTGACCCAATTGCCGCAACAGTGTGGCAGTAGACTGGGCTAAGCCCATATCCAGGAGGAATCTCATGCGGGTTCTTGGTGGGCCAGGTATACCGCCTCGTCTGTGGCCCAGGCTGCGTAGCGCAGACATTCATTAATGTCTGCAGGCTCCAGATCTGGATATTCCCTGACAATCTCATTCGTGGTCATGCCATTGGCCAACAGATTCATGACCAGAGAGACAGAAATACGCATCCCACGAATGCAAGCTTTCCCACCAAGTACGTCAGGTTCGAAGGTGATCCGCTCAAATCCCACCATCCGTTATGCTCCTTCGTCGCGAACTAATGACCATCATAGCACGAGAGAAGGGCCGGAACAATCAGCCGCGGATGGACGCGAATAAACGCGAAGGGGGGAAAGATTAACCACAGAGGCACAAAGGCACGGAGAAAAGGCAAACGGCAGGGACAGCCCCCTGGTCGCTGACGCGGCCGTCCCCTTTTTCTAAGGGGGAATTCGCCGCGGAGGAACGCGAATAAACGTAAAAGCAAGAGTTCAGCGGTCAAAGAGGCAGTGGTAAGGGGTACGGGGTCAGGGGTTCAAAGTCAAAGTTCAAGGTTCAAAGTCGGGACAACGGGTGTGAGGGGTTGAGTTTCTGAAGTGAAAACTACCGCGCTATTCTC
>DATKMG010000068.1:0-3929 GCA_035541995.1 Terriglobia bacterium | reverse complement strand
CTGTTGCTGCCATGCTTCCTTCGCGCTCAAAGAAGAGGGTTATGAGACCCTTATGGTGAACTGCAATCCCGAGACCGTCTCCACCGACTATGACACTTCCGATCGACTTTATTTCGAACCACTCACCTTCGAGGATGTCATCCACATTGTGGAGCGGGAAAATCCCGACGGAGTCATTGTCCAGTTTGGGGGACAGACTCCATTGAATCTGGCTCTTTCGTTGCAAGCGGCTGGAGTCCCTATTATAGGTACTTCACCCGAATCCATTGACCTGGCCGAAGACCGCAAGCGATTCGGCAAACTACTTTCGGATCTGGGGATCCCTCAGCCTTCCTCTGGGACGGCCATTTCTTACGAGGAAGCCGAAGCCATTGCTGAACGGATCGGTTATCCGGTCCTGGTTCGTCCCTCATATGTTCTGGGCGGCCGCGCCATGGTCATTGCCTACGATAGTAGGACCCTGGCTAACTACATGGACGAAGCCGTCGACGTCTCGCACGACCGGCCAATCCTGATCGACAAGTTCCTGGAAGATGCCTTTGAGGTTGATGTCGACACCCTGGCGGACGGGGATGACGTCGTGATCGGAGGAATCATGGAGCACATCGAGGAAGCCGGCATCCATTCCGGCGACAGTTCCTGCGTGCTCCCAACCTATTTGGTCAAGCCGGAACACTTAGACACCATGCGACGCTATACGCACATGCTGGCCAAAGCGCTGAATGTGGTTGGTTTGATGAATGTTCAATATGCCATCAAGGAAGACATCGTCTATGTCTTGGAAGTCAATCCCCGGGCTTCGCGGACGGTCCCATTCGTCAGCAAGGCCACTGGTGTCCCCCTGGCCAAAATCGCAGCCCGTCTTATGGTTGGGAAGAAGCTGGCCGATTTGGGATTGACGAAAGAATTGAAGGTTAATCATTTCTTCGTGAAGTCCCCTGTTTTCCCTTTTATGAAGTTCCCCGGAGTGGATACGATCCTGGGTCCGGAAATGAAATCGACGGGGGAAGTGATGGGGGTATCCGATAATTTCGGCCAGGCTTACGCCAAGGCCCAGATAAGTGCCGGTGTCATGCTTCCCCGATCCGGCACGGCCTTCATCAGCGTCAATCAGCAAGACAAGAAGAACGTCATCCGGATCGCGGACCGGCTCCATCAGCTGGGGTTCAAACTGATTGCTTCACGAGGGACGATGGCTGCTTTGAAAGAACATGGGATTCCAGTGGATCGAGTTTTCAAGGTCTATGAAGGCAGGCCGCACATCGTCGACTTAATCAAGAGTGGAAAAGTCGATTTGATCGTGAACACACCCTTGGGCAAGGACTCTTTTTACGACGAGCGAGCCATTCGCCGGGCTGCCATGCAATACCATGTCCCATGTATCACAACTCTGTCCGGGGGTGCCGCAGTGGCCAGCGGCATCGCCGCCTTGCAGCAAGAGAGGGTGGATGTTCGCTCCCTGCAGGAGTACCATGAAGCCCTCAACAACGGGGTCCTGCAGCGGCGCGTCTCCAACTGTAAATGACCTGTAGACCTGTGTGGAAATCGTGCGTTACGCAAAAAGCGCTAACGCATCCTACTTCAATTTGGATGCTATGGCCCGACCCATCTCCAGTGTCGTGTTGTTTCCACCCATATCGTAAGTTCGCACGGCTCCTTCAGCAATAACCCCCGCCGTAGCCCTTTCCAGAGCCAAAGCCATTTCTGTTTCTCCCAACCAGTCGAGCATCATTTTGGCTGCCAGAATAGTTGCGATGGGGTTGACCTTGTTCTGCCCTGCATACTTAGGTGCCGATCCATGAGTGGGTTCGAACACGGCTAGCTTCGTACCGATGTTGCCGGAGCAAGCAAAGCCCAGTCCGCCAACCATCTGGGCACACAAATCCGACAGGATATCTCCGTAGAGATTCGGAGCCACGAGGAGGTCATAACCGAGAGGATTTTTCAACAGCCACATACACAAGGCATCGATGTTAGCCTCTTCCATCGGGATGTTGGGATAGTCTTTGGCTACCTCTTGAGCGGTTTCCAGGAAGAGCCCGTCAGTGGCACGAACCACGTTGGCCTTGTGGACGACAGTCACCTTCTTCCGGCTGAATTTCTTCGCGAACTCAAACGCCGCACGAAGGATTCGCTCGCAGGCTCTTCTCGTATTGATCTTGGCGGAAATGGCGAATTCATCGCTCGATAAGTCCTTAAATGCAGCAAACGAGGGAGACACCACCCCCAACAATTTGGTCAATTCAACAGGCACGGGGTTGAATTCAACTCCAGCATAGAGATCTTCAGTGTTCTCGCGGAAAACCACCAGATCGATACCCTCCCGATAATTGAGCGGGTTTCCGTAATAGGCCTTGCAAGGGCGCAAGCAGATGTAGAGATCCAGCAGTTGCCGCATGAGCACGATGGGCGAGCGATAGACCAACCCTAGTCCTCTCAGGCTGGGAGCAAGTTCAAATTCTGCCGCCTTGACCGGCTTAGAGGTGATGGCACCGAACATGGCGGCATCGACAGTCTTAAGCATCTCGAGGGTCCGAGCGGGAAAAGCATCGCCTTCCTTGCGCCAATATTCCCATCCGATGTCGCCGTGGATGAACTCGGCGCTTAATCCCAATTCGTCCAGAACGATCCTGGCAGCCTCGAGAACCTCCGATCCAATTCCGTCTCCCGGTAACCAGGCAATCCGGTAATTCCTAGCTGATGTTTCGATTCCCATTCGAAATATCCCAATCAACTGCAGAGTGTTTTCACTAAGTTGCGGATCTCAAAAAGACCTTCAGCGCCCTCCGAAGGATCCCTTCCTGCATTTCATATCCCAATCGCCGCCTCAAGACGTCCCGGTAGCGATAGGGAAGACACCTCAGCATCTTTCCTGCGATCCTGAGGGAGCGTCGCAGTAGTCGATCGCGCCAGGGGAGACCCCTCAATATCGGTCTGGCGAGCTTCCTGTACCGCCGGGGGGCATCGATTAACGCGTCCAACAGGACGGAGCGGCCATCGTGTTGGATTTCGGGAAGCGGACATTGAGAGCAAATTATCCTCGATGCATCATCCGGCCTACCCGCTGCCAGTGTGCTCCGCGCTTCCCGGAAACTACTGTTGTTCCAAAGTTCATGAAAATGGACTCCACCCAACTCCCCCCAGTTTGGCTCTCCCGGATACAATCCGCAACAGGGGGAGAGAGTCCCATCGGCATTGATGCAGGCTTTCATGTAATGCCAGTCGCAGCGATATCGCCGCGGTGCAGGCGAATTCAAATCTGTGAGTCGTACTGGTCGGATGGCGCCGTCCCGATCGATAGTCCTCTTTGTTTCATAGTCCTCCCTTCCGGCCGGCATAGCAACCACTTCTTCAGACGGAAGGCTGGCATTTCCCGAGGCTCCGCGGGGTCTGTTTTCCCTTAAGGACTTTGAGGCCTTGTAGGGTTCTCGAACAAATCGATCATCGGAAGCCAACCAATCAGGATGCTGATCTAGATTGATGTATGGCGCCGCAGGACGAAACTCAACCCCGATCTTTCGTGCATACTGAACCGCTTTGGGAAGTTCATGCTCATTGAAAGAAAATACCAGGTACTGCCATTCGAGTCGGGGCTTGTCGAGTTTCAGCCGGTGTTTCAACTCCGCCAACTTCTCCAGGTTCGACATCGCCAGATGAAACTCCCCGCCGACACGATATGTTGCATAGGTTTCCGGGCTCATGCCATCAATGGATATGACAATATAATTGATTCCGGAGAGAATCAGTCCTTCGAGGAATTCCTCAGAAATAGGCAGTGCAAGGCTCGTGCTCAAGCGGATACTGATGTCATAGCCTTTTAATAGAGCAATCATTTCGAGGAGCCTTTTGTTCAGCAATGGCTCCCCCCAGTTGAACAGGTCTACTTGGAATAAATACGGACCTGATTCTTCAATGATGGATCGGAACAG
>DATKMG010000067.1:0-2805 GCA_035541995.1 Terriglobia bacterium | reverse complement strand
GAGAACTTCTCCGAAGAATTACAGTTTGATCTCGACGACCCCAATCCGCTCCCGCGAAAGCACTGGAGCGATTATCCCCGCGGCGTAGCGGTGATCTTTGAAAAGACGGGCCACCACCTGAAAGGCGCAAATCTGTTGATTTGTGGAGAGGTGCCCCTCGGCTCCGGCCTCAGCTCGTCAGCAGCAATTGAGGTGGCCACTGCTTTGGCGCTTTTGGGTAATTCGGGGATTGAGATTGGTCAAGTAGCTCTGGCAGGAATGTGTCAGAGGGCAGAGAACGAATTCGTAGGAATGCGCTGTGGGATTATGGATCAATTCATCTCTCTATGCGGTCATGCTGGTCAGGCCTTGATGCTGGATTGCCGCTCGCTCGAATACCGTTTGCTTCCGCTACCCGAGGAAGCGCGCCTGGTGATCTGCAATACCATGGTCAAGCACGAATTGGCCAGCGGTGAATACAACAAGCGCCGTGCCGATTGTGAAGCGGGAGTCCGGTACCTATCTCGACGACTGCCACACATCAAAGCCCTTCGCGACCTGAATTCACAGGAACTTGATCAATATGGCCAAGAGCTGGATGAAACCGTTATGCGTCGGGCCCGGCATGTAGTCAGTGAAGATGAACGAGTGCAACAGGCAGCTGGAGCCCTTGCCAGTGGCGATTTGAGGATCTTCGGCCAACTTATGGAACAATCTCACCGGAGTCTCCGCGACGATTTTGAAGTGAGCTGTGCAGAGCTCGACACGATGGTCGAACTGGCCCGCAAGGTCGAGGGAGTCTATGGGGCCCGTATGACTGGAGGTGGATTTGGTGGTTGTACCATCAATCTAGTGAAAGCCAGCCAGGTCGCGCGTTTCAAGGATATTGTTGCCCAAGGATACCGGCAGGCGACTGGCTTGACTCCACAGATCTTTGTGTTAGTAGCGGCCGAGGGTGGTGGAAGAGTCGAGGCCTAGGCTCGATCTCCACGGTTGTGTCTGGACCAAAGAAGTTCAGTGGTCATGGGATGTTGCATGATCACTTGAGCCGTTGGTAGAAGGAATTGGGAGGCTCTCCTTCTTCTCTAACTGCGGGTAAGCAGAAAATCCGGCACGTTCCATGCCGCGTTGCGCTTCCGGGTTTCGCATGAAGGTGTCCCATACAAACCCGGTTCGTGCATTCTCAGCCATCAACAGAGTGATCCCTGTGTCAATGCCGACAACGTCGCTGTCGTACCAGTTCTTAAGCGGATTAAACGCATTCAAGAATCCGTAACGGCTCCAGGCATTCGCTCCGTAGCGAGTCTTGATTGTGCGCAGGACACGCATTACAGCTTGGGGCAGAAACGGCAGCGATCCTGCAGCTGCGCTGGGGACAACGGTTCCATCGATTGGCCCAATCGCAGGAGGCCCACCCCAAACCACGTAGCCCTTCTCGGAATCTGAGGCTGTGATCCCCCACAAGTCATCACTGTAATCCGGGAACTGTTTTGCCAATTCCAGACAGAAACGACGGTGGACATCTGTGGCAATGATCGAATTCTGAAAATAATCCGCATATCGATCGCGCTTGCCTCGGAAATCAAACCAAGCCTGTGAATACTGATGGACAAATAGAGGAGCAAAGGAGCCGATATAACGTAGGCCGTCATATTCGAATGTGATTCGCTTCCAAGCGTCCCAGGTTTCCACCTTCAATGGCCGAATGGAAGACCCCAGGCCCAGCAAATACATCATCATCAACTCACTGTAATTATCCCAACGGTAGGGCATGAAACCGGTCTCGGGCATCCAACCGTGCGGCAATAAGGATGTGTCCTGGGAAAGCCAAGTCCAATCCACGCGGTTGAGAATCTGGCGCGCCAGTTGGCGAATTTCGGAATTTTGGAAGTGCTGTCGACACGTTAGTACCCCACAAAGCAAGATGGCCGTGTCAACGGAGGAAACTTCCGAATCCCAGAGTCTCTCGCCCGTATTGATGTTGGCAAAATGATAAAAGAATCCTCGATGATGAGGCAGCTTCCTCCACAAAAAGCGTAGACTGTCAAGGACTCGCGCACGCGCCTCGGCTTGCGACACAAACCCGCGTTTCTCCCCGATACAGAAAGCGGTCAACCCAAAGCCCGTTGCTGCAATACTTGCCACCACACTTTTCTCGCCCGTGTGTACGTTATATCGGTCCCTCACCAGGTTTGTTTGTGGATCTACCTGTTCCCAAAAGTAACTGAAATTGGCCTTCTCCAACTCCTGCAGAAACTGGTCATCGTCCGGTGAAAGTGATGTTGGGGCAGGAGGATGCGCTGGCCCGGAGTGTCGTTGGTCTGACGCTATCACGGACGACTTAATCCCCCATCGCGGGAAGGGCATGCAAACAGTCATGGCGATTAGTTGCCTTAGGAAATTCCGTCGCAATAGGCTCATAGGGCCAGCATTTCCTTTGTTCACCCAGTATATTTTCCCGCCATCCACGAGTGGGCAAAAACTCCGCAATACAATCGGAAAAGAACTCCTACCCTTGAGGCTAAAGCTCGAAAATTCCAACAGTGGTTACAGCATGCCCGGAAATATGCGTCTCACCGAGCCCTTGTAGGTATTGGTCCGCTGTGTAAAACTCCTTGTATATTGGTACATGATAGCTAAAACCGACGTGAGAACCAAAGAGCGGCAGACCCCGGCGTTGGGGTTTGTCAAGGAGTTGGGTCGATACTGGACGGACCTCTTGCAACAAACCGTGAGTGTTTTCATGGGCGAGGGTGTTTTCATTTTCGAAAGTGTACTTTGAAGGTCCCAAGGGAAAAGAACTTGCTGGGATGCCTCCCTATGCCG
>DATKMG010000066.1:0-9991 GCA_035541995.1 Terriglobia bacterium | reverse complement strand
TTAGCGAATGAAGCCCTCTCTTCCTTCGCGCTCTTTGGAGATTTGTTTATTTTGCTCTGACACTGCATGAAACCGCTCACGAAAGGTGGATTGAGATGGGAGAAAAAAGAAGGGCTGTAGTTGTATTGGTGGAGGTGTTTTTGGAAGCCTCGGGTACGTAAGAATAAATGCGACGCAAGCACGCTCCCTGTCTATTGTTATTGATCTCTTTTTTTACGCTCAATCCTCAGCAGCACAATCTGAAGGAACCGCTTTCTACAATTCAACAAATCTCCGAAGATCTCAAGGTCATTGATTGCAGGAACGAGGAACGAAAAGAAGCGGTTCGTTCACTTTTCTAGATGATCGATTGCTTCCCAAGCCAGAAGAACTCTATTGCAAGCCAGTGGGTGACAGCTTTAGCTTGAACTTCGTTAATTCGATTTTCGCAAATTTAACCCCGGCGGTCGCCGCGACGGAGCTCGGCTCCCACCTTAATAACCGCATTTTCATAAGCGAAGTTATGCACCGCCTTTGGGGGCGACACAGATAAAGATGGCTGAGGTGACCAATGATTCAGTCTTGTAACCGACGGAGTGGGCGGGACCCGTATGGCCTGGCATGGGGATCGATTTACGGAAAAAATTCAAGCCGACTGGATCGAACAGCTGTACAATATTGCTTTCAGAAAACCTTACATTGTAGCCCTGACCTGGTGGGATTTTTCCGCCCGGCCTTTGTGCCACATGGCGGATTGCTGCGAAGGGACATGACACCCAAGGAAGGTTATAGACGATTGTTGAACCTATTGTCCCATTGGCGTCTGTTAGCTTGATCCACTTGGACAGTTCGCATCGCGACCGAAGGGCGCGGTGCTTTGGAGTGCGGCGGCGCGACGCCGCTTTCCATGGCATTGGCTGAACGGGGTTTTTGAAGCAATCGTTTCGTTTTAACTTTCGGTTTTCAGGCTACAAAGCGCCCCTTTAGAAATTTAAGCCAGGAGCCCGTGCAAAGTCAAAGGCAATTAATTGGCGTACATCTCTGACGCTCTCTTCGCAGAATAGAGTGACAACTTCTCGTCCCCCCCCCAAAACCTACCCCGGTAGGGGCGGCGGAATAGGATGTCACTGTATTCTGCGAATGTCAGTAATTGCGGTCCCCCAAATCCCAAGTTTCAGTAGAACATGGATCGGATGACTAGGAGGAAAAACTGGATGATTAGGCTGAACTATAGAGTCACTAGAATCACATGTCTTCTTTCGTCAGGCCTCCTCTGTTTCTGCCTTTCTCTCGAGGGAGCCCAGCTAGGAAAAAGACCGGCCAAAGAGTATATTCCCATCCTTGAAAACCCCGGGCGTGTCGAGAGATTGAAACCCGATCAGGTTGTCGCACTTCTGAACCTGAAGCATGGAGATGTGGTGGCCGATGTGGGTTCTGGCTCCGGAGTGTTCACCCGAAGATTTGCGCAGGCCGTTGGCCCCGAAGGAAAAGTCTACGCAGTGGACATCGACAAAGAACTCCTCGATTACAATCGTGAGCGAATCGAAGAAGCCAAGTTGAATAACGTCGAGTTTATCCTGGGTGAATACGACGACCCCAAGCTTCCGTCACAAGCTGTGGATCTGGCCTTTATTTGCGATGTGCTTCATCACATCGAGCACCGCCAAGTCTATCTAGCCCATCTACACTCCTGCCTGAAGGACAACGGGCGGCTGGCGATTATCGACTACAAAACCAACTGGCCGCCCGGCCACGAACCAATGGCATTCAGTATCCAGGACCTTTTAACCTGGACCCGAAACGCAGGCTTCCAGAAAAGTGGAGAATTTGACCTCATCTCTGATGCCTTCTTCATGATCTTTGTACTCGGCAACTGAACGACTACAAACAGGACGCTCCTAAAGGAGCTGCCGAGTGGCTTCAATCAGGGGAAGAGAATGACTTTCAGCTCTTTTCATTATTGGGCCCTGCCGGACAAGTCACAAACCCTGAACGGAAAAGCTGACTGCTGATCGCTTCTCGCCACTCGCCACTAGTCACTCATTTAAAATTCTCCACCAGCATCAAGTCGCTGCCTAATTGGTCTGTCTGGGTGTACAGGGCCCAGCGGCGGTCCGGGGAGACTGTGAGCCAGTCACCACAGGGCTGTTTTCCGAGCTCTGCGATGGTCGTGATCTTCCCGGTAGCAAATTCAAGAAATCGGATGGAAGAGCCTCTGGTTTGATCAGGCCTGGGGATGAAATAGATTCCCTTTTCAGCAACCACATATGACCGATAATTATAAAGAGAATCAAGGATCTGCTTAAATTCTCCGCCTTCCAATGGTGCTCTCACTAATGTCATACCTTCAACATTTCCACCGATGGCATACATAAACTTGCCGTCAGGGGATTCAACCGGGGCCCAGACCCCCCTGCTATTGTTAATCACAAGCACTGCCGGTCCCCCTTCGGCCGGAACCTTGCATATTTGTATCACCCCATCTTTTCCCGACACATCAAAGAAAATCCAGCGCCCGTCTCTTGCCCAGCTTGGATTTTGTGACGCAAAAGAGGATGAAGTCAGTCGCCGCGGGTTTCCCCCACTGGCATTCATGACATAGACTTCAAAGTGCCCTTCAGCTTTTGAATTAAACGTCAAACGACTGCTGTCTGGAGACCATTGGGGGTCGCCTGTAATACCTTTGCCAAAGTGACTCAATTGGATGGCATTCGATCCATCCACGTCGCAGATCCAAATCTCCAGACTGCCCGAACGGTCCGAAGTGAAGGCGATCCTTTTCCCGTCAGGAGAGTATTGTGGATCCCTCTCGTCACGAGTCGATGAGATGAACTTCGTTGGTGGATAATGTTTTCCCTGTGAAGATGGGATTTTTCTGCGCCAGATATTGTTATCGAATGTCCAGTGCGTGTAAGCCAGACGAGCGCCTCGGCGGGAAATGGCAGGTTGGCCGGCATCCTGGCCGAGGGAAGCCATTTTCTGTGGCTGGCTGGAGCGGGATGCTGCAACCCTCCAGAGATTTCCTCCTACACAATAAACCAGTGCACTTCCATCCGAACTCCAGGCCGCCCCCGAAGCCGACAAGTTCTGGAATGTTAGACGGCGAGGTTCCCCAACCGGTTTGAGGTCACGAGAGAGGCCCAACAAGTAAAGATCACTATTACCATATTCAATCGACCTGCAAAAGGCCAGGGTGCGGCCGTCCGGCGAGAAGGCAGGACAACCGTCAGCGAGGAAAGTTTTTGTGGTCTTCGTCAAGGGACATTTTTCCCCGGTTTCCATCATGTACAGGACCAAATTGGTCGCCGTTTCGCCATTCACCTTTTCAACCATGGCCAAGGCACGGCCATCCGGAGACCAGGAGAGAATCGGACCTCCATCGGCCAAATGAAACTCCGTCAGTATTCGTTCCGGGCCACCCAGCGGAGAGATCAAGACCACAGCTCCCTTCCCCGCTCCAATATCGCGACAGAAGGCGATCTGCCGTCCGTCTGGAGACCAGGCAGGATATGCGTCGTCTGCTTTATTGGTGGTCAAACGCAGGGGCGGTTCGGAACCGATCAGTTTGACATAGATATCCCAGTTATCCTCTTTGTCTCCGTTCCAGGTAAATGCCACCTGGCTCCCGTCCGGCGAAAAAGAAGCACCATACTCAGTGCCGGCATAGCTGGTCAGCGGGACAGCCATCAGCGGAGTTTCCGGGACGGGCATCCTGGCGAACCAGAGGGTAGCCATGACGGCTAAAGCGAGTCCCAGCATTCCGGCCGGTGCCAGGATCCATTTCATTTTCCTGGAAACGATTTGACCTGGAAGGCCTGGCCCCACGAAAGCCTCCGGTTGAGCGATCGACCGTTTCGCTTCCAGATCACCTTTGAGATGTTCTAGATCTGCGTACAGCTCCGCTGCCGTCTGGAAGCGCATTTCGCGAAATTTCTCCAGGGCCTTCTGGATGATCCGGCGCAATTCCTCCGGGACCCGGGCCTGTATTCGTGCCGGCCAAATGGGCGTTTGGTGCACAATGGCATCAAAAATGGCCGTTGATGTCTCCCCGGCAAACGGCGGCTGCCCAACCGTCATCTCGTAAAGCACCACCCCCAGGCTGAAAATGTCGGTACGGTGGTCGACTGGCTGACCCAGAACCTGTTCCGGGCTCATGTATCTCGCCGTTCCCATCACCAGCCCTGGCGTTGTCTGCGAGGCCGTACTCTGGCTCACTCCTTCCGAATCGATCCTCTTCGCCAGTCCAAAATCCAGCACCTTGACCTGACCTTTGGAAGTGAGCATCAGGTTAGCCGGCTTGATGTCACGGTGCGTGATCCCCTTGCTGTGAGCCTCCTCCAGCGCCTCGGCTGCCTGGATGCCGATATCGAGGGTTTCGTTCAGATTCAACCCCTCACCCTGCGACCCTCTCCCCCTTTCGGGGGCGAGGGAATATTCACCTAAGTCATGCCCTCGCCCGCCCTGCGGGAGAGGGTGGCGCGGTGCGCCGGGTGAGGGATAGTCTCGGCCTTGGATTCGCTCCCCCAGTGTCTGTCCCTCCACCAACTCCATGGCGATCCAGTGGACCCCGTCGGATTGCCCAATTTCATAAATTGTCGCGATGTTGGGGTGATTCAGGGCTGACGCGGCTTTGGCTTCCCGGATGAAACGGCGCAGTCGGTCGAAATCTGATGCCACCTCTGGAGGGAGAATCTTGAGCGCATCCATGCGGTCCAGTCGAGTATCCCGGGCCCGGTAAACTTCCCCCATCCCACCGCGACCCAGCAAGGAAAGGACCTCGTAGGGGCCCAGTCTCTTCCCCACGAAAGATTCGCTTCCCGCCCGAGCCAGCCCTTGTGCAGCCAGATCTAGGGCGGGAGTCTCCACGAAGCTCCCCGCCTTCTCGTGGGCAGCCAGGAGTGCCTCTACTTGCAGGCGCAAATCTTCGTCACCCACGCAGGCTTGCTCAAGGAAAGCCTTGCGTGCTTCGGGTTGTCGGTCCAGAGCCTCATCCAGCAGTTTGTCAATCTGCTGCCATCGTTCGGGCGTCATAGAATTACTGGAGAGTGGTTTAATGTAGGATGCGTTAGTGCGCCAGCGCGTAACGCATCAAAAGAGACAACCTCACGCCAAGCGGATGGGTTACGCTCTGCGAGCTAACCCATCCTACAATTTGTCTTCCCCCGTTCGGGTGTCATCAAATAAGTGATTCGTGATCAATGGATCAGATCTAATTTCCCCTTCCTCAAACCATCACTCTTCTTTTTTTACCGCCTGATACAGCCAGCCTTGGCCTTGTTCCATTCCCGCATCACTGTGATCGGAGAGACCTTCAACACTTCCGCCGTCTCCTCCACACTCAGTCCTCCGAAAAAGCGCATTTCCACGATTCTGGCTTTCCGCTGGTCGAACTGCTCCAGATCGTTCAAGGCCTCATCCAAAGCCAGCAAGTTGGAATCCGGCATTTTAGAAACAACGGCTGACTCTTCCAGAGAGAGGGTGCAGGCGCCGCCACCGCGTTTCTGAGAATGCTCCGCGCGGGCATACTCCATCAATATCTGGATCTGGCGCATAAGTTTGGCGGAGATACCGTAGAAATGGGCCCGGTTCTGCCACTTCAGCGATCGCGCATCGACCAGCCGCAGATAGGCCTCATTGACTAGAGCCGTGGTTTGAAGCAGATGGCCGGCATGTTCCCGCCGCATATAAGCATGAGCCAGCCACTGAAGTTCCTTCCTTACCAGAGGTATCAACTGCTCCAAAGCGCCGGAGTTACCCTCACTCCAGGAGAGCAGCAACTGGGTGACGTCGGGAGAAATCGCGTGTGCCATAGGCCCTCCTTTGTACTCATGAGCCTATGTCGATTGAAACGAATATATCACAGCCAATGATAGTTTCGGGGACTGTTTTTCACATGAAGGGGGTGAGGACAGAATGGCTTTGATCGCGTCGAATTGATCGAAAGCTTCAAAGGTTCCAGCAGCAGTGGGTGACGGGTCGGCCTGAATCCTCGAATTCCAGGATTCCAGGAGGTCAGACCCCATGAATAAGCCCCTCATGCAGGCTTTAACCCTAATACTCGCTGCTGCGATGGAACTATCAGGCAATGCAATTCTGGCGGCTCCCAGATCCCCCAAGGTCAAGTTAAGCATCACTGTTCACGTTTACAACTATGCCCAAATCCCCGCCTGGACGCTGGCCAGAACCCAAAGACAAGTGGCAGATTTCTTCCTTCGTGCGGGAATCCAACTCCAATGGGCAGATTGCACCCCGTCTTCCAGGAATGCCCCTAACCCTGAGCCATGTGCCTGGACCCCAGCTCCTTCAGACCTGGTGGTCAAGATTGTGCCAAGGTTTGATGCCCGGGGTGAGGGGTTTCGAAATTCCTTGTTCGGCTTCGCCGCAGGTTCTCAAGCGACTATCGTCACTGAAAGAACCGAGGAGATTGCCCGGAGCGGGGAAGCCACCTACCCAGTCGTCCTTGGAATCACTATTGCCCATGAACTTGGCCACGCCTTGCTGGGACCGAACTCGCATTCCGAGAATGGGATCATGCGCCCCCGCTTCCTGGGCGCAGACTTTAAGAAGGCCCAGTCGACGACCCTGGCGTTTACCCCGGAACAGGCCGAGCAGATGCGCCACAGCATCTCACTGCGAAACAGCCATCCTGCAGGAGGTAAGTAGATTAAAGCATCCTTCGTTCCCTTGGGTCATTAAGGTGAGATTCTCTTGATTGGCTGTAATAAACGACATCACGGATCGTTTCAAGATTGGAAGCCCGAGTCTGGATTGATGGGTATTGGGTTGAGCCACTTGTGATAACCTCGGTTACGGAGGTTTTTTAATTCGTGATACACGGCATGCTGGAATGCGAATTGGGCGTGAAGTTTATCGCCCCTGTGGGCAAAGATGTGTTTTCGGTGGGTACGCATCCAATCAGAAAAGAAATCAAAATGAAAACGGTCATGAGGCTTGCCAGTTGCTTTTTCCTATCAACCTTCCTTTGGACGAATTGGAACTCCTGCCCTCTGTCCCATTCCATTCTGGCACAAGTAACTCCAGGATCGACGGTCCCAAGAGATCCGTATATTGAAGCCCTGCTTGACAAGGCGAACGCTTGCTGCCTGGCCTATTACAAAGAATTTCGCCAATTTGTGGTCGAGGAAAAGCAAATCCAGAAGAGGTACGACAGAAAGGGAAAAGTAATCAAACAGCGCACAATCGTCTCTGACTATTATGTCGTCAGTCTCCCAAGTAATCCTCAAGAAGCCATTGAATTCATGGATCAAGGAATACAAGCCGGGACCGGACGGCGTCATTTTGCCGAGTAGCTTCCGAACGATTTTGTATCAAGGTCGTTCGGGCAAGTACTTTCTGGAGACTGAGTCGACCTACTCTAACTTCAGGCGGTTTACAGCGGATGTAAAGCTGACGACGACTGAGCTTGTCGGCTCGCCTGAGTGAAATTCCAGCTTCTCAATCCCTGCTAATAATTTCTGCTCTCATTACTACCCGTCTTGAATGCTGGCCTCCATCGGGCTTCTTAGCGCACTTCTGTTCAACTCTGGAAATGCCCCCCAATCGGGAATCGATTCGCAGTGGTGGTTGAATTCAGCCAATATGGCTGTACTTAGCCAGCGCGGTCCCCTTCAGAACAACATTCTAGGGCATTTATATTTGGCATGGAAAATGCCATAGGAAGTAGTGGTCAACTCGGAGGTGGAACGATGCTAATACATAAGAGACGAATTCTCGTGATGTTACTGGTAGTATCGATAGTGGGTGCTCTAACCGGACTGGCGCAGGAACCTGATCAATCGAGTGAGCCGCCCTCCAGCGGATGGCACCGCTTTGGGGGACGACAGCCGGTAGACCCGCTCCCCCTGCCGCCGAATCTCACATTACCCGCGGGCACTTGGATCTCAATTCGAGTCGACCAGGTGCTCTCGAGCGATCACAACAAACCCGGTGATCCGTTCACTGCCTCTCTTGCTCAACCATTGGTAGCGGATGGGCGTGTCGTTGCCCGTCGTGGCCAGATGGTTGGGGGTGTGATAACAGCCGCTGACATGGCCGGCAGGGTGAAAGGAACTTCGCGACTCGGACTGCAACTTACCGAGCTCGGTCTGGTTGACGGCCGGCAGGTACCTGTGAGAACGACACTGATAGAGCAAAGGGGTGGAACCTCAATGGGTCGAGATGCGAGCGCGATTGCGGCAACTACAGGAATCGGTGCTGCGATTGGCGCCGCCGCAGAAGGTGGGGTTGGAGCGGGCATCGGGGCGATAGCGGGCGCTGCCGCTGCAACGATCGGGGTTCTGGTGACACGAGGCAAGCCCACGGTTGTATACCCTGAAGATGTCTTGACCTTCCGACTGGAAGCCCCTCTCACAATTTCAACTGGAGCTTCAAGCGCAGCATATCAACCGGTGACCCAGGAGGACTACGATCAGCCGAGGCTGGTCCAAAGGGGCTCTTCACCGGGGCCACCACCCCCACCCACTTACTATGGAGGCTACTATTCTCCGTACTACTACGGTGGGTACTATTCACCCTATTCCTACTATGGCTTTTATCCGGGATTCTATTTCGGTTCGAGTATCTACTTCCATTCGTACCCACATTACTATTATCACGGAGGCTACTACCACGGAGGGGGCTATGCACATGGTGGAATCTCCCACCACCACTGAGAGAATGAGGCATGTCGTGACTCCATTTAGAAACGAAACAGGGCATGCGCACACTTTACGGTGGGCGGAAAGGAACTTCAATCAACCTGTAATCATTGGTCTTCAGCGGCTTTGCTGTAGACGGCCGTTTGGGTCCAGTTTGAAGAATTGCCTTTATTGATGAGTTTTATTGTCAAGGTTTTTCCGTCTGCAGAGAGGCTTCGCATCTCGGTTATCTCCAACGCTCCTAGGGTCGCCTGCTCTTTGCATTTGGTTACCAATTGTGTTCCCTCCCAATGAGTCATCGATTTGACAATGCCTCCGTCCGGCATTTTTCGTTGGTAGGACTTTCCATCTGCGCTGTATTTCCACTGTTGGGTTTCCTCTTTATCACCTGTGCTGTAACTTTGGGTGATTAAGATGGCCGGGTCGGCGTGCAGGATTGTCAGCTTGTCGGCAATTTCTCCTATTTGGTAAACATCAATGTCCATCCTGGCGTTGCCGGAACCGCTCCCTCCTGACTGCCTGGGGGAACTCCCTCCTCTGCCGGATCCACCCATGCCGCCCCTGTGTGAACCACCCATCCCTCCGCCGTGACCTCCACTGCTGCCCGAATTGCTTCCATGGCTGGCCTGAGCCCCTCCCGCGGAAGTGCCTTGGGTGCTCATTGAGGGAGCTTTTAAGTTGCTTTTGTCTTTGTCGAGCACCCACACTCCCGAAAGATTTGGCTTTGCCTCCTGCTTCCCCAATGCCGTGGTTGAGCCTGATAAGATGATGATGAGAGACAGTCCCAATGAATAACTCTTCATTGTCTTCCCCTTAATGGTCCCAATTTATTAACTTGACGCACGACATTTGAAATGAGTTACAGAAATTTCGATCCAAGCTGTAGTGGAACATGAGGCCTTGGCCCAGAGGGAGTAAAAACAAAGGAGATCATTTGACGGCTATTAGCCGTTGAGTTTCCGAGGTGGCATTTGGATTTGCTACCAACTGGGGGTTGACAAGGTTCTTTTCGTGTGAGGCGTTTGGGGTAATGAGAGCCATGAAAGAAAGGGGTACCGAAGGTTCAATATTTCTAAGACTTACAGCTTTGTCTGGCTGCTATCTCCTGGTCAATTGGCGGTTGCTGAACTGGCTACGGTTTCTGGTCTTTGGCCTCTTGTTTCCCGGCTTTCCAGTCGAATACTTCATTACGTAGGAACTGTTGGCTTGTCCATCGAGGGGCCCCGCCGCCCAAGTATTGATGAAACCATTCCAGATGAGCTGTATAGTACAGCGCCATTTCGTACCAGCTGGGCCAATGACCTGCGTCAGAATAAATGATGAGCCGAGATGGGACTTCCATTTTCTGCAGAGCA
>DATKMG010000065.1:0-12989 GCA_035541995.1 Terriglobia bacterium | reverse complement strand
GCCACTTCGTATATTTCCTTCCGAAAGCGTTCAGAGGGGACTAGAGGACCGATCGAAAAACGCTCGATCGTTAACCGGGTCTTTGTTAGGCCCAGAATGAACTCGGCCTTGCGACGGACATGGGGCCACAGATAGTCATCGAACCCCTTATCATGGAGTCGGCAGGCCACCTCAAGGATGGCCCAGATAGAAAGTCCGGGGGCATCACCTTCGGCACCGAACCCGCCGAAGAAGTCGTTTTCCGCAAAATACCGTGCTAGTTCCCGGGCGGTCTCCAGCCGTCCAGCCCGCGCCAGCGATACCACCTGATATGCTCCATCCCTTAGCCAGACCAGGGGATAATTGACCGGTTCGCCAGGATGAGTCTGATTCGACACCAACCCCATCATCAACTGAGCTACCTGGGCGTTCAGTGCCTCAGCAAATCGACTGTCTGGAAGTTCCATCTCCAACGATGCTCGGGTGCTGGCTGCTGGGAGGACCGGTACAGAGCGCGGGTAGGAGTCTTGGATCGCCAGGGTATATTTCCCTTTTCCAGGCAGTACAAATCGAGCATAGCACCAACCGTCCTGTGCTGCGCAGCTATCGGTACTTCCGCATGCTCTCGTCCACCCCGGCGGGCCCTCAGGTCCCACATATACCGAGGAGGGTTCGGGGTGCATCTCGATGGAGTAACGTCCATTCACACGCAAATGCCGGCCATTCCAGTTGAGGGACTCAATGGCATCCCCTGCCGGGCCAACACTTCGAATGACCACCGCGACCTTGTGATCGGCTTGGGGTCGCGTGGAGAGGGCCAGGCGGCAAATGCCGTTCTCCGGACCCTCCGACCAAAGAGCTTGGTATTCCTCCGTTTGAGTCGAAATGGATGGAAGCAAGCTTCCTTGTTGCCACACCAGCTTCTGTTGAAGCCCAGACAATGGAATACTGTCGCTGGTCTTCAACACACTCCCGTCGGCCGATGTGATCCAGATCGACAGCCCGAAACTGCGTACAGTCGGACTGAAACCTCCACCGGGCTCGTGGTAGGCCTTCTGCATTTCCTCGCTGCCTGGCATGGACAGAACAACATGGCCCACGCCCCTTGGCCAGGGATCGCTTGGACGTTGCCTCATTGCTTCAAGCACCTTCTCTCGGGCTGTGGGGATCTGGGCAAAGGCAATTGCAGTCAAACTGGCGATCGTCAAAATGAGGCGCGAAATCAGGCATCGTCGAATCATTATCGCTCCAATATTCAGGCTCATGGTTGGTTTTGCGCCCCGGGGCGATAAATCACCAGTGCCAACCGATAGGGGATATTTCCGATTTTTCCGGCATATTCCAGATTCTGCCCCGGTTCTTCCCGCAGTTCGATGGCGCCAACAAAGCAGAGAGTTCCATCCCGGGCCGTCTGAGCGGAATTCAGGCCGATCACAGCCCTTCCATCCGCCAGGCGCATTTCCCCTAGATCCTCAGTAAAGCCGCCCAGTTCCCGTCCATGGCCGCCAGGCCGGGAAAGAGCCAGTGATCGACGGAAACCACCTTGCCCGCCAGAACAGAACTGGAAGACGCCACCCCAACCAGGATGAGTACGAAAAGTAATTTCCTGATCATACATGCTCCGTTTTGATGATGCTGCAGCGAGCGGCCGCCCTTCGTTGATGAATCACGATCTTTATGAAAATGCGGTTTTGGTGGAGGGTCGCGCTCCGTCGCGACCCTGGCCCCGACGGAGCGGGGCCCTCCAGCATTTTCATCGGGTGTGGTGAGCCGAACATGTCATGTCGCACTCTCTTCAGGATATCACAATCATGGCATAAAGCCGGAAGGGCGGCACTGTGAACCGCACCCTGCCGTTAATCTCCGAAAACGTGAGTGGTTGCGGATTGTCGGCATCCGGAGAGAAGAGCATGACAGACCTTGCGGCCCGGCCAAGGACGACTCGCACAGAGGCAGGAAATGGTCCTGTGGAATGCACGCGTTCAAAATTGACAAAATGCACAATGGTTTCGGATGTTGTCGGCCTGTCGCAGATTTCTGAAACGGTGGTCAGCGGCGCCGCGCTTTCCAGCGAAAGGCCTTGCCGCAAGCCTGCGACCAGCGCTCTGTGAATCCCAGCATGGTTGGCGGGCAGAGTCCATTCTGCAGGAGAGAAACGGCTGTCACGGCCCTGTACCGACGCGATGATCTCGGGGTTGGCACCGAAGGCCTGGCTACCGGGTTGAGTGGTGGGAAGGATCTCTGGAATGTACAGTAGCCGCCCTTGGCCTTCGCTAATCGAGGAGATTCTGGTTGGTGCGGTTTTCCCAAACCGGGACAGAAGCGGATTCACTTGCCGCTCCTCCCGCCATTCATTATAGCGAGCTGTGCTGCCGGAGAACATGAGTGTGCCGCCCGCATGGGCATAGCCAATCAGACGGTCGAGGATCGCTCGGGAAAGCGCTTCCTGCTCGGGAAGTATCACGGCAGCATACCGGTCGATGGAATCCAGTTGCTCGTCGAAGAGGATATCAAATGGCACCTGATGTTTGGATGAGCACCTGTTCCATCAGGATGGTCGGCACCAAAGTGCCCCCGATACTGTATGCCATTGAGGGCCAACTGCGCAGCACGGCAACATCTGCTCGATCTTTGGTTTCCGTGTAATAGCGATCGCTGAATTCCCGGAAGAATTCCATCAAAGGAGTAAAGACGTTGTTGGCTCCCCAGTCCCACGCTCCTCCCTGGTAGCCGAAGCGCGGCAGGCGGCGCTGGTAGTTGAAAGCCATGTGAACTGCCAGCCGCAATTCATCTTCCAGGGAATCCTGACAGCTCATATTGAGGGTCCGCGCCATCTTGTACGAGCGGATCTCGGAAACCAGCGCCCCAGTCCTGGAATCAAGGCGAGCATCCACGCCATCGACATCAAAACAGATGAAATCACAATGTCCCTGGTAGAGCGGATGGTATATTCCATTCAGCCACATCCGGTTGAGTCCATAAAGCCCCTTCAAATTGAATCCCACTGAAATATCAGGGTTCAGCCTCTTGATGTAATCGGCCAAATCCAGGTTGTGCCGGGCCAGGGATTCGCAGCGGAAACGGACCCACTCCTGCAGGACCGGATCGTCCAACGAACGAATGTCTTCAGGGCGGTTGTATACGTCCCATTCATTAATCTTGATGTAGTCCAATCCGGGGTACCCGAAGCGGCGGCGTACAGCTTCAGCGGTAGAGTAACGCTTCTGTAGGAATTCCTGGAAAGCTCGGAGGCAACGCGGACAACGGCAAGACTTGGGTTCGGGCTGAAGCTGGACGTTATCGAAGAAGAACTGGTCAGCCCCGAGCTGTTCGACTCCGATCTTAAGGACCTTCTTTATATAATTTCGATAGGCAGGTTCGTTGGGGCAAGGATAGTGACGGAAGGTTTGGGTTTCCATGTACGGGACCCCGCGGCCAAGCTGGTCGCGTTGCTCCCACTCACGTGCCTCGGGGACCTCACGGTAGAAGGCCTCCGCAAACATGGTGCCTCCAACATACAAACTGACCTTCATCCCCTCGGCATGCATCCGTTCGGCGGCTTGGCGTGACTCCTCGATTTCCGGCATTTCCATATGCAGCCCCATTCCCTTGTAGAAGTGTAGCCGGCCGTAGCGCACCCCGTCCTTGGCCATCAGCGAAATATTCTCGACGCGGTGCTGACGGCGATAAAGTTCCGGCCAATTCTCGAAGTGACCTCCCCGTCGCAAGGGGAAAATGAATGGTTCATGATTGAACCAGACAATCTCTTGGGCCGCTTCTTGCCTGACGCGGGCACTCCTCTCCCAGCGTGTCTCAGCCATGACCTTAGGGGGAAATGGGAAGATAAAACAGAGAATCAAAAGGGCAGATAACCTCCCGACCATAACTACCTCCGCTGGAATCTCATTTTCGCCTTAAGGGTTTTGAAGGAGTTCTTGTCATTTGCGGGCAGTGCTATTTTATCTTTGGAACCGATTTCAAGACTTCTATTCCGCGCTTTCCTCATCAACCCATATTCTAAGCCCCTTTTGGCAATCACTTTCCCCTTTTCACGTTTACACTATCTTTTCCATGTCATGGTGCTGTTGCGGGGAGAACGTGGGCTCGGCCTGCCGTCTCTGCCTGACACTGGGGGAATTCACTATGAGCGGAACTAGGGGAGAATTCAGTTGACAATGACCCTCTTCGGAAGCTCAGAATTAACCATCTGGTTGGGATATTCTGGCCAGGCAAGCCAATACCATGCGAGGAATGCTATGGACGATAACGCTAATGTCGGGTCCGAAAACGGGCCGACCGCCGAGAACACAACACCTGAAGAAGGTGGCACTGTTACTCCCAAGAAGTCTCCGCCTGCTTCGATGAGCTTGGTTGAACCGCGTCTCCGAAACCTCTACTTACAATTCTACAAAGAGAGCTATTTTGTCCCCAGTGCGCTAGATCTCAAAACCAAAGAATTGATCGCCATCGGCGTTTCGCTGGCGACCAGATGCGAAGGTTGCCTGGAAGGCCACTTACGCAAGGCGCTGGAACTCGGCATCACAAAGGAGGAAATCAGCGATGCCATTGTTGTGGCTATTGGCATCGGCGCCGCTGGCGTAATGGATTTCTCGGATAAGGCTTCCATCAAACTAGACTTGCACCATTTTGAATAACGTCGTCGAAGAAGGCTTGCATAATCGCCAGGTACTTCTCATCCCTCGAAGCTTTGGCCAGCATGACCAGGGCAGAGGCTCCGTACAGAGAATCCACATAGGTACGGTTCTTGCCCCAGGACTCCAGATACCAGCGCTTCGCGCCAGCTGGCGAGTTGGGTGCTGGGGTGTTGAGCCATTGAATCGCGGGCTCGATCATGCTTCGGTCTTTCTTCTCAAAGTACAATTCCAACCAGGTTTCAATACAAAACAGCCGATTGGCGCCATCGGCTTCGGTACCGACCTGCCAATTGTGCTGCCGCCCCCAGTCCAACGCTTGATTCCAGAACGCCAGGTCCCTCGTCTCTTTCCAGGCTGACATGACGCCGGTGTACCACGTCGCGCGCTGCCAGTTGCGGTCTTCGAGAGGCAGCGCCGGGTGTACAACCTGCCAATCATTGACCTTGTGTAGGAGGGCAAGAATCTCTCGACGAGACGGCAATTTGGCTGGCTGGGCTTCCCACTGCTGTGATGAGCGCCCCGGCACGGCGCCACATCCGATTGCCAGACAGACAAAAAGTAACATTCTTCGCCCGTAACGGATGAATTTTGTTCGTCGCATGGCTCGACTCCACTTGCTTTAACTGGGCAGGGACACTGGATCTTCTCTCTATACAGACCACCGGAGTTTTACAGGACCACCATATCACGCTGCACTTTGGTCTTACCATTGTAATTCTGAGTGCGTTAGAAGGGCCTCATCAAGGACGCTTCGGCATATAGTAAGTATGCCGCCGTCTCAGTGGCGCGGAATGAGGAGCGCATTGCACGCTGATGGAATTGGAATGGGCTGATCTAGATGGGGGAAGAAAGTGTAACGCGCCAGTCTCCCGGGCAACTTGCGCCGGGGCTTGTCCTTCTGAGACAATGCGCTTGCCCTTGTCAGGGCACAAAAGGCTGCAGGCTCCGGCTCTAGCTCGAATTGGGAATGAGGGTCGCAAAATATGTGTCGTATAAATCCTCGGATTCTGACTGCTCTCCTGACTCATCTCTTCAGTATTTCAATCTGTCTCCATCATTGGCACGGGCGGTGTGATGCTTCGGATGTGCATCCTGACTCTCCCGCTTCCGCGAGGCGCCTCGATTCGTGGAAAGTCCTCGGCCCTGGCGGCGGAGGGGCCCAATTTCATCCCGCGATCAGTCCGCATGACCCCATGGCGATCCTCAACTCTACTGACATGAGCGAAGGGTACATCTCGCACGACGGTGGAGAATCTTGGAGGATGTTTAACCTGCGTGGCCATATCCGCTGGTATGCTTGGGACCCGTTGAATGGAAACATAGCCTATGCTAAGACCATCGGCCTATTTCGCACAACAGATAGCGGGGTAACCTGGAGGCTCGTTCACCCTGCTCCATCGAACATCAAGCGAATCGTGGCCGTCGGCGACCATGGCATTGAGACCATCGTTACCAAAGACGGCTCTAACGAGAGCATCGAAGCCCTTGCCATCGACCCTTCAAATTCGAGGGCTTTGGTAGGGGTAATTTCCGATGGGAAACGGTCATGGCTTGCGACTTCCCGGAACGGGGGGGAGAACTGGGAGAGGTCTGATGATCTGCCGTTGGGGGCCCGTAGGGTATGGATAGACCCGGGTTCTCCCGCTATTGATCGAACCGTCATCGTTGCCTTGACCAATGCCATTAGTGTTCGCCAGTCAGGCCGTTGGGCTCACCACAAACCAGTTGAAGGAGTTGGAAAATTTAACGATATTTCTCTGGGCTTCGATTCGCATGGGGCGGCGGCCCTCTATGCGGTCTCCGGTGCGGCTTTTGGAGGAGATGCATCCTCCTTGCGCGCAGTGTTCCTTTCAAGGGATTTCGGTGCCACCTGGCAGCATGTGGAAGCAGGACTGATCCGCCAGATTCCTGTTGGCATGGGTGAGCCGAAAGCGGAATTTCAGGCCGTTTCCTGTTGCGCCACCCAGCCCCGAGTGGTCTATGTGTCCTATAAGGGTGCTCTCGTCATCCCGGGCAAAAAAGATCGCTATCTCGGCGTTGCCAGGAGCGCTGACTATGGCCGCACCTGGGCACCGGTCTGGCTGGACGGGGTCAAGGCCGGGCCCAACATGCAGAATGACTGGATCACTGAGCGATTTGGTCCCGAATGGGGCGAGAACCCATTTTGTATTGACGTAGCTGCAACGAATTCGGATTTCGTCTTGGCCACTGATTTCGGTCGGACTATGCGAACCCGGGACGGCGGCCGAACCTGGCAGGGTGTTTTTTCAAAACGATTGCCTGGCGGTGATTGGACAACAACAGGCCTGGACATGACCACTTGTTATGGCATCCATTTCGACCCGTTCGATTCAAAACACTGGTTTATCTCTTATACAGACATCGGCCTAATGGAAAGCCATGACGGAGGAGTATCGTGGAGGAGTGCCACTGCACAGGGCGTGCCCGATGATTGGGTGAACACCACCTACTGGATGGTATTCGACCCTGAGGTGAAAGGACGATGCTGGGCAGCCATGTCCGGCGTGCACGACCTGCCATTCCCCAAAATGTGGCGAGTTGAAGGCATTGCTCATTATGACGGCGGAGTGGTCAGAAGCGAAGATGCCGGGCACACGTGGCGCCCATCTTTCAACGGAATGGTTCGGACGGCCACAACCGACATTATTATCGATCCGCATAGTCCCCCCCATGCCCGCGTTCTCTATGTTGCGGGCTTCGGGACCGGTGTGTGGAAGTCCACTGACAGTGGAGAAACCTGGAAGCTCATGAACAATGGAATCCGGGGCGCGCATCCATTTTGCTGGCGTACGGTCATGGATGCTACCGGTACTCTGTACCTGGTGGTGGCGAGGCGCAGCTTCCACGGTGAGATCGGTAATGACGAAGATGGGGCTCTCTATCAATCGACAGACGGGGCAGAGAGCTGGCGCCAGGTGAGGCTACCTGCGGGAGTCAATGGTCCTCACGGCATTGCAGTCGACCCGCGTAACCCGCGCCGTCTCTATCTAGCCTGTTGGGGGTTGTATCATCCCGAGGGAGACAAAAACGGCGGCATTCTGCTCTCAGAAGATGGCGGCGTTTCTTGGAACTGGATCTTCCAGAGACATCCCCATGTCTACGATGTCATCATTGATCCTGCCAATCCCGACGTCCTTTATGCGGGGACCATGACTTTTTCAGTCTGGCGCTCGCCCGACCGCGGCCGCACCTGGATGCGTATCAAAGGCTACAACTTCAAGCAGGCGAATCGGGTCGTTATCGACCCCTTTCATCCAGGCCGAGTCTTTGTGACGACTTTCGGAGGGAGCGTGTGGTACGGCCCTGCTATGGGCGATTCCGCCGCGCAGGAAGATATCGTCACACCCGAAGTTTCCTATGACGTCCCCTGAGGAGTCATATCTCACATAACTGACGGCTGAAGAGGAAGTGCGGGCTTGTCAGGTGAAGCAAATAGGCAGAATTCCGGTTCCCATGGACCAAGCGAAGGTCAATTGCACGAGTCCTGGACTGGAGGTACAGTCAATATTGAAATGTCCAAACGGACTCTTCAGGGGTTTGAACTTTCTTCGAAAGGCGCAGCCGCAGGATGCCGCTGCGGGGACGGCGGCCCCGAGTTCCGTCGGGCTGCCTCGGATCGCTGATGCCAATGTCGGCACGGCACGGTTGCCGAGCTGGGGCTCGGCAATCCCGGCCTCCTGCCGCTTCACAAATGTCCAAACCCCAGACTCTTCCAAAGCTTAACTCAACCAGCTACTACTTGTTCGATGAATTCACTCTTGGCTAATTGAAGGCGACTCCCCGCCTTTTCCAACCTGTAAACGGTACCTCCGTCTGAGTATAGAACGGAACTGTCAGTGCACAAGTCATAGGTGAAAACCCCTTTGGCGAGAACCTCCTCCTGACCAGAGGGAAGCCGTCGAATGAGCTGGGCAGAAGAAGAGACCAGCGATTTGTCGTCCTCCTTCCCTTTTTCTTCCAACTGGTAGACCTGAGCCGCATTCAACATGTTACTTTGAACCATCATTCGTTTCAAATCCATGTCCCGTTGTCGGGCACCACCCACAGCGCTCAACGGTCTACCGGTGTAGCGAATGGTGAAGAAGTTACAGTACTGTAGGATGGCAAATAGAAACCGGAAGGGAAACAGGAGGATGTCCATTAGAAAACGACCCCAATGGAAATGCATTCCAGGATTCACATACGGCCGCCGGATAAAATGGAGGGCCCCGTCTTCTCTCATCTTGGGCCATAGATAGTCA
This sequence comes from Terriglobia bacterium, assembly GCA_035541995.1. Lineage (GTDB taxonomy): Bacteria > Acidobacteriota > Terriglobia > Versatilivoradales > Versatilivoraceae > DATKMG01. Next base: position 4,093 of record DATKMG010000065.1, on the reverse strand, counting down.
GTTTGGGGATCTTCACATAATGTGTCCATCCTGCCTTGGTCCAAGTCCAGCAAATGGACGGCAAAGGGTCCATAACCCCGGAAGAGACCCTGGCTATCCCGAGCAAGTCCAGCAGACTGAAATACGAGTCGGCGTTTTGTTCCTGGAATCCAGCTGGGTGCGAGATCCATGGAATCTCCCTCTGTCACTTCGGCCATTCCTTCACCTTGATCAGACATGACAGCAATATTGGAACTTCCCTCACGACCGGTCAGGGAGCAGGCAATCTCACCGGTTTCCGAATGAATGGAGGGGTGACGCAAGTGGAAATCCGATGTATGGAAGAGGCGTTGTTCCGTCTGGTCACTTCGGATTCTGAACATTCCACTAATCGACCCCGTCTCCAAGGAATAGAACCATTCGTCCTCCAGGCGACCCTTTGCTAAACCGGTCAGAAAAACCTGAACCCCAGAAGTATCTTGTTGTTGCCCATCGGCCCAAATCAATCCACCACTCATGAAATGAGCGCCAGATCCTTCCCTCTTCCAGGCATTTCGCTGATAAATAGACAGTGCGCGCTCACATACCTTTCTTCCAAATTGGCTTTCGATTGCATTCATCTTTCCATCTTTTTCCAAAAAGTGCAGTGCCCCTTTTGCGATAAAGGCGTATGGAGTATTCATTCCATCTCCTCAACCGGTAATACCGATTCACTCTCTTCATCGGCAGCAGGTACCTATTATTGAACAGATATTTGCACACTGAGCCGATCATGGGCGCGAGTCGCCCAAGTTGAGGGGTGCATGTCAAGTTGCGACACGCTGCGTGACACCCAAGCTGAGTCCATTATTGACAGAAGATAAGCAACTCTGGTAACCATGCCACTACGGGACAGTCAAATCGGAAACTCCAATTCAACTCTCGCCCCGGCCCGGTTGCCAGTGGGCATCGGAGGTCATCCATGAAGCGCATCTGGAAGTTCCTGTCGTACGTTATCCTGGGCCTCGTTGCTTTGCTCTGCCTTGCCATCACTTTCACCATTGGTTGGAGGCCGTTCATCGGACCGAAAGCCCGGCCTTTGACCAACCGTACATTTGAGCGCACCTCCGTCCGCTTGGCGCGCGGCCAATATCTAGTCGAAAACTTGGGGTGCTTTGACTGTCATGGCCAACATGACTGGACCAAGCACGATGCGCCATTAATTGAAGGGACGAAGGGAGTAGGCCCGGCCGATTTCCCCTTGAAGGGCTTCCCAGGCCGGGTTGTCCCACTTAATATCACTCCAGATCCGGAGACCGGTGCAGGCGCCTGGTCCGATGACCAACTGGCACGTGCCATCCGTGAAGGGATTGGGTATGACGGGCGCGCTCTCTTCCCATTCATGCCTTATCAGGCCTTTAGTCATCTCTCCGACGAAGATCTGGCCTCATTGATTGTTTATCTGCGTTCCATTCCTCCTATACGGAAAGCGCTCCCCAAAACGGAGATTATTTTCCCCGTCAAATACCTCATCCGCGCCGTTCCCGAGCCGATAACTGCACCAGTGCCTCAGCCGGATCTCTCCACGCCGGTGAAACGGGGTGAGTACCTGGTAGCGATTGCAGCTTGCGCGGATTGCCACACCCCTCAGGTCAAAGGACAACCAGTTCAAGGATTGGATTACGCAGGAGGTTTTGTTTTGGATGGGCCATGGGGGCGAGTTGCAAGCGCGAACATCACGCCGGACCCTTCAGGGATTTCTTACTACGATGAAACTATTTTCCTCGGGGTCATGCGCACGGGCTTCGTCAAGGCACGAGAACTCAACCAGATTATGCCATGGTCCCACTATCGCAACCTGGCCGACGAGGACTTGAAGGCGATCTTTGCTTTCTTGCAGACACTCAAACCTGTGAGGCACCGCGTGGATAATACTGAGAACCCTACCGCATGCAAGCTGTGCGGCTACCAACATGGTGTGGGCGATAAGAACTGATTCCGCCGGAAACGCGGGTGTTTGTGATCCAAGGATTGGCTATTTCAGGGACGAGATGAAGTGTGAAGGATGAAGTACGAAAGGTAAGAAATCAAGGATGAAAGAAGGCAGAGTCGAAATTTCTGAGAGTGAGACCTAGCAGGCAAGAAGCAACATCCATAAGTATGACCAGTGACCTTTTTCTTCCATACTTCACTCCTCAGCCTTCATCCTTCCTCCTTCACACTTTATACTTCATCCTTTCTTACGTGTCCGGGGTAGTGCCTTCGGGCAGGAGTTCTCCTTTTTCCAGGTAACGAATCTTGCTGGCGAAGCGGGCGGCGTGGGGATCATGGGTCACCATCACCACCGTCTTGGCGTGTTCCTTGTTTAATCGCGACAGGATGGTCAATACCTCCTGGGCTGAATGAGCGTCCAGATCGCCGGTGGGTTCGTCTGCCAGAATGATTTGAGGATCGGTCACAATCGCTCGGGCAATGGCGACCCGCTGCTCCTGCCCCCCCGATAATTGGCGGGGATAGTGATTCATACGATCTTCCAGACCCACCAGCTTCAGCGCGGTCTCCGCGTGATCGATCCGCTCCTTCTTATTCAGGTGAGTCAGCAGCAAGGGCAGTTCCACATTCTCCCGAGCCGTCAGGACTGGAATCAGGTTAAAGGTCTGGAACACAAAGCCAATATGCTCATTGCGCCAGTGGGCAATCTGCTTGTCACTTAAGTCTTGAAGATCCTGTCCCAGAACCCGGACCCGTCCCGCGGTGGGACGGTCAATAGCGGCCAGCAGGTAGAGCAGGGTCGATTTGCCCGAACCCGACGGTCCCATCAGCGCCACAAACTCCCCCTTCTGGATCTTCAGGTCTGCGTTCTGCAAAGCCACAATCTGAAACTCGTCCCGCTTGTGTTCTTTGTGAAGGTTGACTGTCTCGATGATAACGTTGTCTTCCATAAGCTCGCCACCGTACCCTGAGTACAGAAGGCGTCCTTTCTCACCTAGCCTGGCTTGGATTTAATGGTGACTCGATCCCCATCTTTCAAGGTTGACGGAGGGTTCAGGACGACCTCCTCCCCTCCGGCCAGTCCCTCGGCCACCTCCACCCCCCGCGAACTGGAACTGCCCAGCCGAACCGCCTTTTCCGCCGCCCGCCCCCCAGCAACCACAAACACCGACTTCTTCCCCCCCTGGTCCCGGACCGCTGCCGCCGGAATGAAGATCAGGGCCGGAGCCGGCGCCCCTCCACGGTTTTTGTCCGACGGGGTCTCCCGCCCCAGAAAAGCCACCCGCGCATTCATCTCCGGCCGCAGGTAGGCATCCGGCTTCAGAACCTTGACCTTTACCTGCACGGTGGCCTTCTGCCGGTTCGCCTCCGGCGACATCTCCTCCACCTGACCCTCATACTTGCGGTCCGGAAAGGCATCGGTCGTCACCACCCCGGTCTGCCCCATGGCCAGCTTGGCAAAATCGTCCTGGCTGATGTCCAACTCCACCTGCAGGTCGTTCAGGTCCGCCATCGAGACCACGTAGCCCTTGGCCCCCCGTTCCCCCACAAAACTGGTGGTGACGAATTCCCCCACCTCCACCGCCCGTTCCAGAATCGTCCCGGTAATGGGCGCCTTGATCACCGTGGCCTCCAGGAAAGTTCGGCGCAGGTCCACGTCCCCCTTGGCCTGCTCCACCCGGCCCCGCATCGCCTCAATCTCTTCCCGCCGCGGCCCCAGCCGCATCAGCTCGTAGAACTTCGTCAAGGAATCCACCCGGGCCAGTTGCGCATCGTAGCGCGCCTGGGCATTGTCCAGATCCTGGGGCGCCAGCACCCCCTCCTTGAAGAGCCCCCGGGTTCGCTCCAGGTTGACCCGCGCATTCTCCAGATCCGCCTTGGCCTGCGCCACATCCGCCTGGGTCCGCGCAATATCCTCTGGCCGCGACCCGTTTTCCCCCTGCTCCAGCTGAGCCTGCAAGCTCTTTAAATTCCCCTCCGCCTGCAGCAGCTGCGCCTGATACTCCGCATCCTCCAACTTCACCAGCACCTGCCCCGCCTTGACCCGGTCTCCCTTCTCCACCCCGATCCAGGCCACCCGCCCCACGACCTTGGAGGTCAATTCGATCTTATGATGCGCCACAATGTAGCCCGCTGCATTCAA
>DATKMG010000064.1:0-10886 GCA_035541995.1 Terriglobia bacterium | reverse complement strand
CCAGGCGTTTTCAATTGTATTATTCCCAGATCGCGGCATACCACAGATCGCCTTATCAATAGGAATCAATTGTGGCTTCAATCCACGTGATGTGCAGGTGTTGTGTTTGAAAGCCAATGAGCGTTCAGCGGGATTGAGCTTTATCCCCAGGACCCGAGTTTTCACAAAAGCGAGGTCGTTTGGGATCAGTAATCGAGTTTCTTCAGAGCCTCTATCAGCCCGATAAGCTGATTCAACTGATTCGCTCGGGCGGCTACGTTGTTCTAGCGGTGATCGTGTTTGCCGAAACCGGACTATTTGTAGGGTTCTTTCTTCCTGGTGATTCACTCTTGTTTACGGCCGGTCTAGTAGCGTCTCAGGGATTTTTCAAAGTCCAGTATCTCATGGTACTCTTGAGCATCATGGCTGTAGTGGGTGATGCTGTTGGTTTCAGCATTGGCTATAGGACAGGATTAGTGCTATATGAAAAGGAAGATTCACTGCTGTTCAAACGCAAGCATCTGCTTTATGCCAAGGAGTTCTATGATCGTCACGGTGGTAAGGCCATTTTTCTAGCAAGGTTCGTTCCATTTGCCCGAACCTTCGCGCCAGTGGTTGCTGGGATTGCCCAAATGTCCTATCCGCGCTTTGCGGCTTATAACATTTTCGGGGGGATCTTCTGGGTTTGTACGATGGTCGCGGCCGGGTTTTTCTTGGGGAATATTCCGTTAGTCAGGCATCATTTGGAAAAGGTTATTCTCCTGATCATATTCGTCTCAGTCCTTCCCATTATAGTCGAATACTGGCGAAACCGCATGAAAGCAAGCCGGGAATCACGCGATCTGGAGGCCGGAGAACCGTTGCCCGCGACACACAAACGAGATTCTTTGGTTACGAATGGACCTGGCAATCCTGCCGGCAAGAACGAAGAATCCATACCATAGTGAGGCTAAAGGGACAGAGGGCAGTTTACTGGAACTCTTGATCGGCCGCCCAAATTTTCCTATGCTCATTGATTCGCACGCGCACCTGGATCTTGGGGATTTCGACAGTGACCGTGAGGCAGTCCTGAGACGGGCGCAGGTCGGCGGCATTGAACGAATCCTTGTAATTGGAGGAGGAGGTGGGCCCGAGCCGCTCGACTCTGCGATCGAGCTCTCCAGCAGATACGAGCAGCTTGATGCAACCGTTGGAATTCACCCTCACGAGGCAAGGAGGGCAACGGGTGCGGATTTTGACTGGCTGGACCGTCTGGCCGACCATGCAAAGGTCGTAGCTTGGGGAGAAATCGGCCTCGATTTTCACTACGACCTGTCCCCTCGCGAGACCCAAGAAGACGTCTTCATTCGTCAATTGGGGCTGGCCAGGGCCAAGGAGTTGCCAGTCATCATTCACAGTCGTGATGCGGAGGCAAAAATGCTTGAGATCCTCGCCAGTCATTGCAGGAATGACGATCCCGCCGGAGTTCTGCATTGCTACACGGGCTCGCTGGCGACGGCCTTGAGGTGCTTGGAGATGGGCTTCTTCATCTCATTTTCCGGGATTCTGACATTCCCTAAGTCGAGGGATCTTCGTGATGTGGCTCGAAAGATTCCATCGGACCGTTTACTCATCGAGACAGACTCTCCGTATCTTGCTCCGGTGCCATATCGTGGAAAGCGCAACGAACCCGTGCATGTTGTTGAAGTTGCCAGGGCCTTGGCTCAAGTGAGGGAGACAAGTATGGAGTCGATTGCCGAGGTTACGACTAACAACTACATGAGATTATTGGGCAGGAAGGTTCATGCCCCTCCCGCGACTCCTAACGAAAAGTCTTCTTTGCAGCAACAAGTGCGATGAACTCGCCTGCTTGTGATAGACTCGGAAAGTTCAAGAGAATTGCTAATTCAGGGGAAGCAGACGAAAGGTTGTCACAATCCCTTTGATGTCAAACAGGTTGCCAAGGCAACCTTAGAGTCTCAACCCGACGCGGTGTTTTCCTGGATACACACAGCTTCTCACGGAGTGTGGAAGGATCTTCAAAATGGCAGCACAGAATTCTTTTGATATCGTTTCCAAGATCGATCTGCAGGAGATCGATAACGCCATCCAACAGACCATGAAGGAAGTACGCACCCGATTTGATTTCAAAGGAAGCAAGAGCGAGGTCCGTCAGGAAGGGAAAGACAAGCTGGTATTAATCTCTGATGACGAATTTAAGCTCAGAAGCTTGAATGATATCTTGCAGCAGAAATTGATTAAACGGGGAGTTCCGTTAAAGGCCCTAAGATACGGCAAACCGGCGCCATCGGCCAGTACCACCTTTCGTCAAGAGGTCGATTTGCAGCAGGGTATCCCGATTGAAGAGGCCCGGGAAATTGTCAAGATCATCAAAGAATCAAAGTTGAGAGTTCAAGCCTCGATTAATGGCGATTTTGTTCGCGTCAGTGGCAAGGACCGCGACACCCTGCAAGAAGTGATCAAATTGCTGAAATCCCAAGAATTTGACTTTGATATGCAGTTTGCCAATTATCGGAGTCTGTGAACCGGAAGCCCGGAGTGGATCGCCAAGACATATTCAATTTGCTCAAGGACGACCTCCAGCAAGTGGAGACGGAGTTTGCGCGTCAGAGCCGTTCTTCCGTCCGGACCGTATCGGACATTGGGAAGTACTTACAGGAAGGGGGCGGAAAGAGGATCCGTCCCTGTCTCCTGCTCTTGTGTGCAAAGCTCTGCGGGACCCCCGATTCGTCAGCGATTCAACTCGCAGCAGTCGTAGAATTCATCCATACCGCAACTCTGGTCCACGATGACATCATTGACGGAGCCGACACCCGCCGCGGGCGGTCCAGTGTCAATCACAAATGGGGCAACCAGATCACTGTCCTGGTCGGCGATTGGCTGTATATGCAATCCTTCGTGTTGGCTCTTCGTCAACGGAATTTTCATGTCCTCGACATTCTTATCGACCTCACCCAGAAGATGGTGGAAGGGGAACTGATTCAGCTGGAATTGAACGGACAGGAGCAAGTTACTGAGGAACAACTACTCGAGATTTCCCGCCGGAAAACGGCCTATTTGTTTTCAGGATGCTCTCGCATCGGAGCCACGCTGAGCCAGGCAAGCCAAGAACAAGAGGAGGCACTGGCCCAGTACGGCTTGAACCTGGGAGTGGCATTTCAGTTGATCGACGATGTTCTGGATTTCAGCTCCTCTCAACAGGTTCTAGGCAAACCGGTCCTCAGCGACTTAATGGAAGGCAAAATCACGCTGCCTCTACTCTACGCGCTGGAACGCTGCAGTCCGGAAGAAGGAAAGAAAATTTGGCAGGTGCTGAAAGAGAAGCAGTTCAACACCGTCTCAAGGCAAGATATACTTCGGATTATCGAGAAATACGACACTTTGGTGCGCGTACAGGCTCGGGCTCGTGCATTTGCCGATTTGGCTCTGCAAAAGCTGCAGCTCTTCCCGGCTTCAGTCTACCGAGATGCTCTCTTTTCCATCCCAGAGCAAATACTCACCCGAGTACGCTGAGCTACTTCATTAACACTGATCTAAATCCCCTCCCTCTCAAGCGAGTAATTCCTCAAGGCAGATTACAAACATGGACCAACCCTTCAAGGCATCACGTCCTGGGGCTATTGACATGACGTGTCAAGCACGAGCATCCTTGCGATTGAATAGTAATTCAACAATCGGCATCGACAAATTCACCAATCGGAGATAGGTTCATCATTGCAGGGATTTTCCTCGCCTTAGTTAGCTGTACCAACCGTTAAATGAGTGTTGATAAAGTCAACAGACGAAGACGCGGTATAATGATTCAGCTAAATAACTAAACCTATTATTATCAATATATTATTAGAAAGATCGCGAATTCAAAGTCTTTGGAATTCAGGCTGCACCTCCTGGGTAAGTAGCGCATGATTACCAAAGAGGGAGGCAGCATGTCGACAATAAAATTCAGATTTCCCTCACCTGTACCAATAGGAGATCAGCTGGCGAAGTGCATCTGGATGATGTCAGGAACTCTAAATTACCGGCTCTGCGACCGAAGCTACGATTGCGAGAATTGTCTGCTTGATCAAGCCCTCGGCGCTCGCAGAGCTGCTCGCTCATCAGGGCATGAAAAGGAAGCTCCTAGCCACTCTAGGAAGAACAGAATACCGAAGACCAGCCGGGGCAACGCTTTGGAGGCAGAGATTGGCGTTGGGACCTTTCGAATGGCCGAAGGCCTTTTCTATCACCCCAGTCATTTCTGGGCCAAGGTGGAAGGCGGGGGAAAACTCCGGTTCGGCTTAGATGATTTTGCACAAAGGCTCTTCGGTCGCCTGTATGCTGTAAAATTGCCGCCTTTGGGGTCCAGAATCAACACGACAGATCCCAGCCTGAGGCTTGCCTATTGTTCAGGAGAAGTGCCTCTCGCCGTTCCTTTTGCTGGGTTAGTAGATCAGGTCAACGACCGGCTAGAGCAACAGCCCTCACTAGCCAACCAGTCTCCATATTCTCAGGGTTGGTTGGCTGTTGTCCAGCCGGACGGATTATCCGATGGTCTGAAGAATATGTATTTTGGCCAGGAAGCAAAGGGCTGGTTGCCTCATGAAGTTTCCAAACTTAGTCAAATCGTGGCCGAAAGTGTCGAAGCATACCAACAGGAAGTGGGGGCTACTCTTCAGGATGGAGGAGTAGAAATTCAGGAACTGGCAAAAATAGTCGGCCCAATCCAGCACCGGCGGATTCTCAGTTCGTTTTTTGGAGATTGGATCAAGGGGTGAAGTATCTCAATCGATTCGAATTAATTGATTCAACATAGAAAGGGAGACTCGTCATGGTCGCTATATTAATCATTCTAACCATTGTGGGCTTCGTTGTGGCTGATGCACTTGTTCAGAGAGCAAGAGGCCGCAAGGTGATTGTCAGGACGCAAGCTGAATCTCAACCAACAGGACGAAATGCCTCGCGTTTCGTCTTCGAAGACCTCGCGCTGCCTCAAGGAGTGTTCCTAGGAGCCGGTCATACCTGGCTGAGCCTGAATCCAGCTGGAGAGGCTCGAGTGGGAATGGACGACTTTACACAAAGGGTCATGGGTTCGATCAACGGGGTGGAGTTGCCAAGAATAGGGGAACAAGTTCGGCGCGGTCAGAAGCTTTTTGCCATTTATCAGGGAAAACGCACTGCAGAATTCACCGCGCCCCTCGACGGTGTAATCATTAATGTAAATCAGATGCTTCAACAGAATCCTGAACCCCTAAAATCGGATCCGTTCGAGGAAGGATGGATCTGCTCTCTCAGCCCGACAAACCTCGCAAAGGACATAAAACAACTAGTTGTGGCGGACGATGCTAGGGAGTGGCTGAATCGGGAGATTCAACGGTTCTTGGCTTTTGTTGTGGCTCGCCCGAGCGAGTACTTCGCATTAGGTCATGTCCTACAAGACGGCGGTGAGCCTGCTAATGGGCTGCTGGAAATGATGGATGATGAAACTTGGGGCCTATTCATCCAGAAATTTCTCAAAACGGTTTAATCCGCTTTTTACCCGCAAGAATTCAGGCATAGGCAATAGCAGGAATCGGGTCGGACAGACCGATCCACATTTCCTCTATTGCCGATAGTCCCCTCCTCGGTCCGCCTTAGGCAAGGCCCGGCTTGAGTGTAGGCACGAGACACTTGGGGGCTCCTCAACGCATATCTTCCTCATTCTTGGCACCGTATTGGCGAGGAATCCAGGATGAATCCTTGAGACTGTCCAGGTCGATTTCCAGGAAAGCCTCGGTGCTTTGCCCCACATCAGGGGCGAATCGCTTACTAGTTGAAGATCCGCCTTCACCTTGCTCATGGTTCCATTCCGAATAAGTGTCTAAAATTCAACAGGTAATATTGATTTTTTAAACAATTCGTCAAGGCTGGGAATTTGGAAAGGCGATTGCTGTTCCAGAATGATGGAATTGGATGGCAGACTCATACCAAGGGGATTGGCAGTATGAACCAAAAGAATAAAAAGGGGATACTCTTTGACTCAACCCGTTGCATCGGGTGTGGAGCTTGTTACGAAGCCTGCAAAGAGCGAAATCACCTTCCTAAGACTGTAGAGAATTTCCTCGATGACGAGCTTTCAGACAAGACCTATAGCACCGTGAAGAGTCGAAACGGTCATTTTCTTCGACGTTTCTGCATGCACTGTGAGGTTCCCACCTGCGCTTCAGTGTGCCCAGTAGCAGCATTGGAGAAGACCGAACTAGGTCCGGTGGTCTATCACTCGGATCGTTGTATCGGTTGTCGCTATTGTATCCAAGCTTGCCCATTCAATATCCCGAAATACGAGTGGACCAAGCGAACGCCGCTAGTAAGAAAATGTGACCTTTGTTCCGACCGGCTCCTCGCCGGACAACGGACGGCATGCGCAGAAGTCTGTCCCACAGGAGCCACTACATTCGGAGGCCGTGATTTCTTGATTGCGGAAGCGCGTCGCCGGTTTCGCTCCAGTCCGGGACGATATCTGGAGCGCATTTACGGCTTGGAAGAAGTCGGTGGAACTGATGTGCTGCTGCTGGCAGATATTTCATTCGAAAGCTTAGGGCTACGCACCGACCTGAGCAAACAGCCTTTGCCCCTGCTTACCTGGAACGTCCTGCAAAAAATCCCCAATTTCGTCACCGTGGGAGGAGTTCTACTGGGCGGCATTTGGTGGATTACTAATCGCCGCGATGAAGTTCGTTTGGCAGAGAGGAGGACGCAGGGGTCATGACACATAAGAAGCTCCTCAATCTGACCTTCTGGCGAGGAGTGCTCCTGGTGATTTTCGCGGGAGGGATTTACAGCTCAGTACTGCGCTTTGCCGGAGGTTTGGGAAACAGTACCGCTTTGAGTGACGAATTTCCTTGGGGGTTGTGGGTAGGCTTCGACGTTCTGTGTGGTGTTGCCGTGGCGGCAGGGGGATTCACCATAAGCGCCGTGGTCTATATTTTCAACATCGAACGCTTTAAGCCGATTATTCGCCCGACAATTCTCACGGCCTTCCTGGGCTATGTGTTGGTGATTGTGGGTCTGCTTTTCGACTTGGGACAACCTCTCCGCATCTGGCATCCGCTGGTCATGTGGAATCCTCATTCGGTGATGTTCGAAGTTGCCTGGTGCGTAATGTTTTACACCACTGTGCTATTTCTGGAATTCAGCCCCATGCTGTTCGAGCGGCTTCGTTTGGGCAGGCCCTTGAAGGTCATCCACGCAATCACCATCCCCCTGGTCATTCTGGGGGTCATCCTTTCCATGCTGCACCAATCATCGCTGGGTTCGCTCTACCTGATTGTCCCTGCAAAATTACACCCACTGTGGTATTCCCCCCTGCTACCGATCTACTTTTTCATCTCCGCCATCGCCTTAGGTTGCGCCATGACCATCTTCGAGTCATTCCTTAGCTACAGAGCCTTCGGCAAACACCTCGAATTAGGTCTGCTGTCCGAATTAGGAAAAGTTATTGTCGTCGTGCTTACCGTCTTCCTGGTGTTACGCCTTCAGGACTTGGCGGGAAGAAACGCATTGGGCCTCGTTTTACAAAGCTCCTACGAGAGCCGTATGTACTTGGCGGAAGTCCTGATGGGCATAATCGGCCCGATTCTATTGCTTCTCATCCCTAAGGTGAGGAACAGCCATTCCGGCTTGTTTGTTGCGTCAGTGCTCGTGGTCCTGGGCTTCATTATGAATAGATTGAACGTCAGCATTACGGGTATGGAGGCTTCGGCAGGCAGAAGCTACTTCCCGACCTGGACCGAACTGTCCGTCACCTTCATGATCGTGGCCGCAGGTTTTCTCTTGTTTGGGTTGGCGGTGAAGTACCTTCCAGTATTCCCGCCGGAAGTGAGAATTCACCAAGGGTTGCAAGACGAACCACGGGAGATGGTCCCGAATCTTATTCCAAGGTCTCTGTTGTTAGGATCCAAGGCAGTTCTGGCAACGGGCGCGTTGATTGTGCTTGCAGCGGTGTCACTAAGTTACAGTGGCCTGAGGTACCGTAGCGTCTCGCTCCAAGGTGTGGCCGAGCAAGCGCGGATGGTTGATATCATGAATGCCCTCAAATATTACCAGATGGCGCCCGACATCGTTTTCGCACAGGCCGAGAGCAGTCCAGGCAAAGTAGTTCTCCGTCACTCGACTCATGTAGACAGCGCTCAGCCCAATTGTACGATCTGCCACATTAAGGCATTTCGGATCTTGAGGAATCCCCAAGCTAAGGAAGCTTCCGTGTTGAGCGGTGATATGCATGACGAGCACCGTTGTGGCTCCTGCCACAATGGACAAAAGGCGTTCAGCGTTAAGGACGACTGTACGCTTTGTCATAGCTCGGAATAGAGGTCCAAGGTCCAAAGTCTAAAGCCCAAGGCAGGAGAGACTACAGAGCCTGACTTTAGACTTTGGACTAATTATAAATGATTCCGCGATCCATCAATCTGAGTCTGAAGCTGACAGTGTGTCTCATTGGGAGCATGGTCATCGTTTTCATTATTCTGGGCTATCAGACAGTACACCTCCACAAGCGACATCTTGAGGATATGACCATGGCCAGCGCGGAGCGAATCAGCGAGACCATCAAACGCAGCACTCATTACTATATGTTGACAAACCATCGGGACGCGGTGTACGAAACTATCACGACCATTGGCGCGCAACCCACGATCAGCAAGATTAGAATCTTCAACAAAGAGGGAAGGATTAGCTTTTCGACAGATAAGAGCGAGGTAAACAGCTTCGTCGACAAGAAGGCGGAAGCTTGTTATGCCTGTCATGCCCAGGAGCAACCATTAGTCAAGCTCAACCGCCCGGACCGGATCCGGATCTATAGCCGGCCCAATGGAGAGAGGATCATCGGGTTGATCAACCCGGTTGAGAACGAGCCCAGTTGTTATGCAGCGGACTGCCATGCCCATCCGGAGAATCAAAGGGTTCTCGGCGTTTTGGACGTGACTATGTCTCTGGCCAAAGTAGATGAAATGAAGGCCCAGGGACAACGACGGATGGTGGCCAGTTTCGTTGTCGGCATCCTGATCTCAATGGGAATCGTGGGACTCTTTGTGTGGTTCCTGGTTCATCGTCCCATCAAAGAGTTGATAGCAGGAACTCAGCTGGTGGCAGCAGGAAACTTGGACCACAAGATTAAAGTTTCCTCTCACGACCAACTGGGTGAATTGGCTGAATCTTTTAACCGCATGACCGATGAACTCAAGAGGGCTTACGCAGAAATCCGGAGCTGGGCTAAGACTCTGGAAGCCCGCGTGGAGCAGAAGACAGCGGAGTTGAAACGGGCACACGAGCACATGATCCAGGTGGAGCGGATGGCGTCAATAGGGAAACTGGCCGCAATCGTGGCCCACGAGATCAATAATCCGCTGGCCGGGATCCTGACTTATGCAAAGCTTCTTCTCAAGAAAATCAGGAACAATGGGGCCCCCACGGCTGAGGCGGTGACTGCCAGTCAGTATCTCGAAATGATTGCCAGCGAATCGGCCCGATGTGGAGAGATCGTCAAGAACCTGCTCCAGTTTTCTCGCCAGACTTCGATTGACTTGCAGCCACATGACATCAACGAGATCGTCCTCCAATCTCTAAAGCTGGTTCAACATAAGATCCACTTGATGAACCTGGAAGTCCGAACACAATTCGAGGAGCATATCCCGCCTCTGGTCTGTGATTCACAGCTGCTAAAGCAGGCGTTGCTGGCGTTGTTCATTAATGCCTGCGAAGCGATGACCCAGGACGGGGGCACGATCGAGATTATCTCCAGCTACCTTCCCGAGCGAAAGGCTGTCGAAATCCGGGTGCATGACAATGGTGTTGGAATGGACGAAGAGACCCGGAAGCATATTTTTGAACCTTTCTTCACGACCAAGGAACAGGGCAAAGGGGTTGGCCTGGGGTTGGCCGTCGTGTATGGAATCATAAACCAGCACTCGGGAGAAATCGAAGTCGAATCTGCCCGGGGTCAAGGAAGCACCGTTACAATTCGTCTGCCGCAAACAGGGGGATTGAACTAGGGCAGAGAGGTAATCCCATGAGCGAGAACAAGGATATTCGAATTCTGATCGTCGATGACGAGTTGATAGTTCGGCAGTCTCTGCAAAGCTGGTTCCAGGAGGAAGGCTACTCCGTCGACACGGTCGAGTCGGGGAAAGAGGCCTTGGAGAAACTGACTCAATCCGAATGGGATATCTTCCTGCTCGATATCAAAATGCCAGGAATGGATGGATTGGAATTGCAGCAGAAGATCAAAGAAATTCACCCCAGCGCCAGCATCATCATCATGACGGCTTACGCTTCGGTGGAAACCGCGGTTGAAGCCATGAAGCAAGGGGCCTACGACTATATCGTCAAGCCCTTTGACCCCGACGATTTGGAGCACTTGATTCGCAATGCCACCGAGCGCCGCCAATTGGTCTCAGAGAACGTTCGCTTGCGAGAGAAAATCGAGGAGCTTTCCCGGTTTAACGAAATCATTGGTAGAAGCTCAGCCACCCAGAGGGTCCTGGAACAGGTCAGCCTGGTTGCCGGGGCCGATACCACTGTGCTGATCCGAGGGGAAAGCGGGACTGGAAAGGAGTTGATTGCCCGTGCCATCCATGCCCACAGTTCCCGCCGTTATATGCCGATCGTAATTGTCAATTGCGGAGCCCTCTCTGAAGGGGTTCTGGAAAGCGAACTGTTCGGCCACGAACGGGGGGCCTTTACCGGGGCTCATTATCGTCGCAAAGGGAAATTTGAAATGGCGGACGGTGGAACACTCTTCCTGGACGAAATCGCGGATATCAGCCTGAAAACTCAAGTCGACCTACTAAGGGTTCTTGAGGAAAAAAGCATCACCCGCGTCGGTGCAAATAAGCCAACCCCGGTAGACTTTCGCCTGATAACCGCCACGAATAAGAACATTGAGGCGCTGGTCT
>DATKMG010000063.1:0-4337 GCA_035541995.1 Terriglobia bacterium | reverse complement strand
AAGAGCACTCCGGCACCGCCGTGGGCTGCCTTGGCTGTTTCATAGATTGGCATGGGTGGGGGGGAGGCGAAGATGTTGCCCGCTACACTGGCGTCGGCCATCCCCCGCCCCACATAGCCAGGAAACATCGGATCGTGGCCGCTTCCCCCTCCCGTGAGCACAGCCACCTTCCCCTGGATGGGCGAATCCCGGCGAACAACTGCTTGGACCCCTTCCAGCTTGCGAAGGTACTGCGGAAAGGCCAGCGCCAATCCCTCGATTGCCTCAAGTGCTACGTCGTTGGGATCATTGATTAATTTCTTCAAGGTCAATAGCCTCCTGAGTGTCGTCAAACCTGATTCCGCGATTGCTTTCTTCGGAGTTCTAACATTGCAGCTTCGGCTTATAGTCCAAATTGCCGCGGCTTGTCAATGCGAGGACATGGACTGGCATTCGTTTGTGGCAAACGATCACACCCACGTCGCCGATACCGTCGCCATCCATATCCTTCAGGGCCATAACGGCTCGGCGGAAAAGCTGTCGATAGTGGGAAGTCATAAATACCAAAAACAGGCACCGGTGTCTCTCCCTCCAGGTCGCTCATCCGCGCCACTAGTCCCAAGACACGAGTCGAGTCGATCCGCTGCCGTCGCGCTTCTTTCAACAATCCGGCCTGCTTCAATCCCTCCACCACTACTGATCAAAAACGCCTAGTGAGCGGCAGCCTCCCCGGGAACTTTCAGACCTAGTGCCTTCAGATATTCAGTATTGGTCGCGCAATTTTCCAGACGGATCTGTTCGAGCAACCCCGCGAAGGCAGCCCTTGCATGTTCGATACTGGGACGGACCGCTACTCTCTTTTCTGTATCCCCAGAACCTCCAGGTACTTTGCCGTATGCGACGATCTCATCCCAGTATGGCGGCTTAAACCACTGCACAAAGGAAGACCCCGAATTCAATTTCTTGTACGGCCAAAAGGCCCAGCCCACCTGGTTTTTTTCCAGCACCTGGACAAAGTCGTGCACCCAGGTATTGGAGTTCTCACCCGACTCTCCCAGCCAAATGGGAACGTGATACCGCTTGCTGAATTCAACGTACGGCCGGATCACCTCTTCAGTAGGATCGGTCCAGTATTTGTGAAAGGTGTAAACCAGATTCGCATCAAAGGGGGGCCCGAATACGTCAAAGTTTGAATCCCACTGAGCCCCGCCCAGTATGAGGAGGTGGTTCTGGTCTACAGTGCGGACTGCAGCCGAGAGTTTCTTGTAGAGCGGTTCCAGCTTTTCGTTGTAGCGGTGCAATTCGGTAAAATGCGGAATCGGCTCGTTCAGGAGGTCGTATCCCAAGACCGTGGTGTTCCCCTTGTAGTGAGCAGCAATTCGTGTCCAGGCCGTGGCCGCCAGTTCCTGTTCGGCCTCCGACTCATAAATCCAAGGGTAGCCCCAGCTGTCATCAATGTTTGTGCCGGTCTGGCCTCCCGGAGCGCAATGCATATCGAGAATAACGTAAAGTTGATACTTGGCTGACCAGCCCACCACGCGATCCAGCAATTGAAACCCATCTTCGCGTCCGGCAACGAAGTATTTGTAGTGCAGTGGAATCCGGATCGAATTGCTGCCAGTTTGCGCAATGAATCGAATATCTTCTTCCGTGATGTACCGTTCCCGGTACTCGTGCCAAAACTTCTCTGCCTCGGCTGGGCCAATCAGTTCATTTACAAAAGCCTCAATCTCGCGTGCCGATTGCGGCCCGGCTTCCAAACCGAACATGTAGCCTTCCTGAACGAACCAATTTCCGAGGTTGATGCCTCGAAGCATCACGGGTGCTCCATCCGGCGTTACAAGAGTCTCACCCTGTGCACGCACAAAGCCCGTGCCCCGCGCATGCGCCCGCACTCCACCAATCAGCAAGGACGTTGCCATGAGAAACGCGAATCCCTTCCGTTTGAAACTCTTCATTGCCAATACTCCTTTTCAATTCCCAGGATTGAGGCTTGGTAGTCGAAACCGGTTACCGGCCAAGCGGAATCATCATTTCGGCGACCTTCTTGACCAAGACCTGCTCAGAAATGGGATCAAAGTGAGATCCTGCAGGTTCGTAGCCGCCCTCGGAGAAAGCTCTTTGAGTTGGGAGATAGCCCAGATCGCCATTGCAGCAAGTGACAATAAAATGGAATTTGGAGTGGGTACAGGCCTTAATTCGTTTCCCAATCTCATGGAATAGTTCCACCGGAAGAGTGATCCAAATGAAATCGCCGATTTGTAACACCGAAACCGGCACACTCACCGTGGTGCGGGTAAAGTCATCCGGCAGGTCTCGATAATTCCGAGGTAGGAGTATATCCTGGCTGACCAATTTGATCTTGAGGTCAGCAAGCTCCGACGTTGAAGTTGCATTCAAGACAGACACCACCTCCTGGCCGATTTCAAACCCTAGCTTCTTGGTGTTTTCGAGGTTGTCTTGATAACCTTCGAGTCCTCCAACGAAACGGGGGTTGATGTCTCCAGCCGCTCCTATGGCGAATATCCCCAATACGCCTGGCACTTGTTCTTCCACGTACTGCAACATGTGGCCATTCCATTCCGGGCTGATCAAGCTATTTCTTGCACCCAGAGAGGTACCGTGGCAAGCATAGTTTACAAAGATCCCCAGAGGCTTTCCGGAAAGACTGTCAATTCGCAGGATCCCAACCTCGTCGTCAATGGGCCCTTCCGGGTTGCTGCCCAGACGGACGACCCCTTCGATTTCAGCGATCTTGACAGGATGATCGGTCTTGTATTTCCCGAAGGACTGACTGAAGTAGTTTTCGTCGAAAGTCGTGGTGGAATAAGCGGCATCCACTTTCTTGCGGCGATTCATCCCGATCCTGGAATGTCCTATGTTGCCTCCCAACCGGACCGGAACCATCTTCTCCACAGCTTCTTTAACCGCAAGGATGATCTTCTCGACAAATTCCCGCTTCCATTCCGGGTCGATTTTAGGGGAAGCAGGATCAGGCGCCGAATGATTGTGCACCGCACCTAACAAGATCCCCGGTAAGGCAATTCCCGTCGCCTCAGAAACTCGTTTGCGAATATCAAGGTGCTGGCCGTTGTCCACGACATCACTCTCAATGAGAGCCACTTTTTGTACCCCATCGTCAAACACCAGCGCTCGAACATAAATGGGGGCATAAACTCCGGTCGATGGCCCGATTCGCAAACCATACCCGCCCATCACAACGGGTCTGGCGGGGGTGATATCCACCTTGGCTATTCCTGCTTTCAAAATGGCCCCGACCGCAACTTCGTCACTAGAAAAGAGCGCAAAAATCAAGCCAGCGACTACAAGGAAGGATCCACCAGGGAGGAGGAAGTTCCAGAAGCGAGACTTTAAATCCATGAGGTCACCTCCGCGTTAAAAGGGCTCGTTCGGTTGAGTTTCATGAAAATGCCGTTCTTGGAGAGCCGAACTCCGTGAGGCCGATTGGCTCTTGTCCGTCCACTCGGCCTCGTGGAACTTGGCCCTCCAGCATTTTCATTCTGGCCCGCTTTTATGGAAATGCGAGTTTTGGTAGCCACGACAAACTGCTTTTGGTTTGTCGTGGGCTTTTGAGCACAGATGTGAAGCCCACGATGAATTCAAATTACGAATTCATCGTGGCTACCCCTGCTGTTTTCATCCGCCGTAGTGACCTTGAAAAAAGTCATGGGGCACTTCTATCAAATCAAAGAAACTGTTTTGATTAAACAAGAAAATGAAAGAGCAGGCCTCGTACGGAATTCCGTCCCTGGAAAAGTGGAATGTAGGATTAAACGACCATCTTCTCTGGCTCAAGGACCCGGAAAGTGGTATTGAATAGGCGGGATTCATTCCTTCAAGGAGTCATTCATTCTATGGACCGAAGAGACTTCATTCAGACCAGTATGGCGGGCCTTGCGGCCCCTTCCCTCAACACTTTGGCGCAGCAGAGTAAACCCGTTGCGCCCAATGACCGGATCGGCGTTGGTGTGATTGGCTGCGGTGGCATGGGCCGCATGGACTTGGCCGACTTCAAAAGGGCCCCGGAGGTTGAGATTGTGGCCGTTTGTGACGTCTTTCGACCCAACGCAGAGCAGGCCCGGCAGCAGGCGGAGGGGAAGCCGCGAGTTTACGGTGACTATCGTCGTGTCTTGGAGCAAAAAGACATCCAGGCGGTGATTGTGGCGACGCCAGACCACTGGCATCCGCTCATCACCGTGGAGGCTTGCAACGCCGGCCTGGATGTCTATGTGGAAAAACCCATCTCGCACAATATTCGCGAAGGTCGCTTGATGGTCGAGGCCGCGCGCCGGAACCGGCGCATCGTACAGGTTGGCATTCAACAACGCTCTGGGACT
>DATKMG010000062.1:0-3897 GCA_035541995.1 Terriglobia bacterium | reverse complement strand
GCACTTGGTCAAAGGAAAGATCGTCCCCGAATGGGTGGTTGGCCGCTTGGGAGCGGAAGGAGTCATTTGAGATTTTCGATTTCCGATTTTGGCATTCATAAGGTCAGTGAGGACACTCCCCGGGAGTTCGGGCACCGGCACGGGCAGAAGCGAGATACCTTGAACCTCAGAGGCCAAAATCCGAATCTCCGAAAAAGCTTAACCTTAAGGAGGAACCGTCATGGCTGAGCAGTTTTACCGCGCCAACATTCTAGTTTGTGGCGTGGCAGGTTGCGCTGCATCAGGCTCACAGGAAGTCATTAAAGCCTTAGAGAAAGAGGTTCAGCGTCGCGGCCTGCAGAAAGAAGTCAATGTCATACAGAGTGGATGCCGGGGCTTTTGTGCGATCGGGCCCATTATGACGATCTACCCGGAAGGGATTTTCTACTGCCAGGTCAATGCGACCGATGTTCCTTTGATCGTGGAAGAAACTCTAATCAAAGGGCGCGTTGTGGAACGCCTGCTTTACGAAGAGCCCAAAGAGCACAAGGCGTTGCCGCGGTATAAGGACATTCCCTTTTATAATAAGCAAACTCACCATGCCCTGCGCAATTGCGGCATGATCGATCCGGAACGGATCAACGAATACATCGCCCAGGATGGTTATTCAGCTCTGGCTAAAGCACTGACTGAGATGACTCCTCAGCAGGTCATCGACGAAGTCAAGCGGTCCGGTCTCAGGGGAGCCGGAGGCGGTGGTTTCCCCGCAGGAGTAAAATGGGAATTTGCCGCTCGAACCTCGAGTCCCATCAAATACGTCATCTGCAACGCGGATGAGGGCGACCCTGGCGCCTTCATGGACCGTTCCATTCTGGAAGGTGATCCCCACAGCGTGTTGGAGGGAATGCTGGTCTGTGGATATGCCATCGGCGCCCAGGAGGGTTATGTTTACTGTCGTGCCGAGTATCCCCAGGCCATCCAGCGATTGAAGATCGCTATCGACCAGGCCAATGCCTACGGGTTGATGGGTGAGCGTATTCTAGGCACAGATTTCTCCTTTCAGGTCTATCTCAAAGAAGGGGCCGGCGCCTTTGTCTGCGGTGAAGAAACGGCATTGATTGCTTCCATAGAAGGCAAGCGTGGTGAACCACGTCCCAAGCCGCCATACACGGCCGTGTCTGGGCTGTGGGGAAAACCCAGTAACGTCAACAACGTAAAAACACTGGCCAACGTCCCGCAGATCATACTGCATGGAGCCGACTGGTTCCGCCAAATCGGCACTAAGAACAGCCCGGGAACGGCCATCTTTGCCTTGACTGGAAAGATCAAAAATACTGGATTGGTCGAGATGCCTATGGGGACGACTCTGGGTGAATTGATCTTTGACATCGGCGGAGGGATTCCCAACGGCAAAAAATTCAAAGCGGTTCAGACGGGCGGCCCATTGGGTGGGTGCCTCCCGGCTGACCTTCTCAATGTTCAAGTGGACTTTGATTCTTTGCGCGCTGCTGGAGCGATCATGGGATCAGGCGGCATGATCGTGGTGGACGAAGACACCTGCATGGTGGAGTTCTCCAAGTTCTTTCTCACCTTCGCTCAAGCCGAATCTTGCGGCAAGTGTGTCCCTTGCCGCGTCGGCGGAAAGCGGATGCTCGAAGTTCTGACACGGATTTCCGAAGGGCGGGGAAAACTCGAGGATCTTGATACCTTGCGCGCCATTGGCAAAGGTATGCAGGACGGCGCCCTGTGCGGACTGGGACAGCTGACTCCGGGACCGGTCCTTTCGGCCCTACGTTACTTTGAAGACGAATTCAAGACCCATATTCTGGAGCATCGGTGTCCCACGGGCGGCTGCAAGGTCCTGACGCGAGCCCGCTGCATCAATGCCTGTCCAGCCGAGGTCGATGTCCCGGCCTTTGTAGCGCTGATTGCCCAGAAACGATATGCGGAAGCCCTGGAGATTCATCGCAAGCAGAACCCCTTCGCCATGATTTGCGGAAGAGTCTGCCCGGCGTTTTGTGAAGAGAAATGTCGCCGGGCCGAAATTGGAGAACCTCTGGCGATTCGTCATGTCAAACGATTCATGGCCGACCACGAACGCCACCACCCCTGGACGCCCGCACGCGCAGAAGGCCTCAAAAGTCAGAAGGTGGCTGTGGTTGGGGCCGGCCCGGCAGGACTGACGGCTGCCTTGCGCTTGGCCCAAAAGGGTTATCCTGTGACAGTTTTCGAGAAACTGCCTGTGGCCGGAGGCATGATGGCGGTTGGGATCCCCGAGTATCGGTTGCCGCGAGACATCTTGCGGATCGAAATCGAAAACATCCTCCGCGCTGGGGTCGAGTTGAAAACCAACATGGCCCTGGGCAAGGATTTTACTGTGGATGGCCTGCTCGACCAGCAGGGCTTCAGCGCAGTCATCCTCGCCATTGGCGCCCACAAGAGCCATCGTATGGGACTTCCCGGCGAGGATCTGCCCGGAGTCCTGCACGGGACAGCCTTCCTGAAGGATGTGGCCCTCGGAAATCCTCCCAACTTCGGTGGCAAACGGGTCGCCGTCGTCGGAGGAGGAGCCGTCGCCATTGACGCAGCCCGCATGGCCTGGCGATTCGGGTCCTCCAAGGTTCATCTGGTCTATCGTCGCACCCGGGAGGATATGCCGGCTTGGGGTGACGAAATTCATCAGGCGGCAGTGGAAGGGATTCAATTCCATTTCCTGACCAATCCGGTTCGGGTCCTCGGGGCAGACCGCGTCCGCGGCATCGAGTGCCAAGCACAAAAGCTGGGTGACTTCGACCGCAGCGCCCGTCGGCGTCCAGTTCCAATCAAGGGCTCGGACTTTGTTCTCGATGTGGATGTCTTGATCCTGGCCATTGGGGAAGCTCCTGATGTCGGGTGCTTGAGCGGCAGCCACGGGATCAGTGTCAACCAGGACGGAACGGTGACAGTCAGTGAAGACCTGGCGACCTCTTCCCCGGGTGTGTTCGCTGCCGGAGACTCGGTGCTCGGTCCTGCCACCGTGGTTACTGCCGTTGCCCAAGGCAACAAAGTGGCGGTAGCAGTGGATGCCTACCTGAAGGGGCATCGGGTGGAAACTCCTCGCTTTATCTCGGGGTATCACGAAATTCCCCAGTTGTTCAACGCGGAGAAATACGCCGATGCCAGACGGGCCATCATGCCGGAGTTGCCGGTCGAAGTGCGTTTACGCAGCATAGCCGAAGTTGAACTGGGTCTGGATGAAAGCACCGCCCGCGAAGAGTGCAAGCGCTGCCTGCGCTGCGATCTGGAGTGGCTGGGCAATTATAAGGTCCAGGGCGAGGCCGAGGAAGAAGAATATGAAGATGTCCATTACACGCCGGCCACGACCTGAGGGATTTTGGCCGGATCGTACCTTTAGTTCGAAGATCACCGCTGGATTTCCGAATTGTCGAAGGACGCATGAACGGACAGCGGACGGTTGAGTTCAAGAGTTATTGGTTGATTCATAACCAAATGGGTTCAGGAATGGTAGAAAGGAGCTAAGAATTCCCATGGCCATGATCAATCTCACAATTAATGGGCGTCCATTGCAGGGAGAAGCCGGGAAGACCATCTTGGACGTTGCCCAGGCCAATGATATTGATATTCCCACTCTCTGTTTCCATCCTCAATTGGAGCGATTAGGCGGCTGCCGGCTTTGCCTGGTCGAGGTTGCCAAGAATCCCTTGCTTCAACCTGCCTGCACATACCCGGTGAGTGAAGGGATCTCAGTCGAAACAGAATCGCCTCGCGTTATGGAAATGCGCAAATTTGTGCTGCAGATGTTGTTTTCTGAGCGCAACCACTATTGCATGTACTGTGAGATGAGTGGAGATTGCGAACTACAGAACCAGGCCTATCGCCACGGACTGGATCACTGGACCTATCCGACTCCCTATCCGA
>DATKMG010000061.1:0-5288 GCA_035541995.1 Terriglobia bacterium | reverse complement strand
CATCGTTAGGCATGACTTGAGAGACATGCAGCAGGCGCCGCCCACTGCGGATGAATTGCAGCAGGCTAAGGCACTTCTATTGCGAGAAATCCCGCTTTCCGAGTCGAGCGTTGAGACGATTGCGGCGGGTATGATTTCGCGGGCCGCCCTGGGACTACCGCTCGACGAACCGATTCGGGCAGCGCAGCGGTATATCACGCTCAAGCCTGAAGACATCAGAACTGCGTTCGCAAAATGGATTCGTCCTGAGGATCTGGTACAGGTCGCGGTGGGCCCGGCTCCGAAGTGAGCCCCAGGTGTTAGGGGGAGGTTGTTTATGCGTTGGGCATGGAAGATCGGCAAGTTGGCCGGTATCGACGTTTATATGCACGCCACTTTTCTGCTCTTGATGGGATTCATTGTCGTGGCCAGCTGGACGGCAGGTCACAACGCGGCCCAGGCCATCTCCGGCCTAATTTTCGTGATGGCTATCTTTGGCTGCATCGTGCTGCATGAGCTTGGCCACGCGCTCACGGCCAGGCGATTTGGCATCCGCACTCGTGACATCGTTCTGCTCCCGATTGGCGGCGTGGCACGGCTCGAACGCATGCCCGAAGAGCCGAACCAGGAACTGTTTGTGGCCCTGGCGGGGCCGGCAGTGAATGTAGTGATTGCCACGTCCATTTTTGTCCTGCTTGGCGCACTGGGGCGTTTGCCCACACTGCGTGAGGCCGAAACCGTCAGATGGACCGGGCAAAATTTCGTTCCGAGCCTGATGGCAGTCAACGTGTGGCTGTTCCTGTTTAACCTCATTCCAGCCTTCCCCATGGATGGGGGGCGAGTGTTACGCGCGCTGCTTGCCAGGCGCATGGAATACACGGACGCCACCCAGGTGGCCGCACATGTCGGCCAGGCGATTGCGCTGCTCTTCGGCTTTCTCGGCTTCTTTTTGGACCCTTTCCTCCTCTTCGTTGCCCTATTCGTCTGGATGGGGGCGAGCGGCGAAGCAGGGTTGGTTCAAATGCGCTCCTCGCTCGGCGGCATCCCCGTGCAACGTGTGATGCTTAAGGATTTCCGCGCTCTTCAGCCGGATGACACATTAGCACAAGCCGTGGAGTACCTCCTTGCGGGCTGGCAGCAGGATTTTCCCGTCGTCTTCGGAGATCGGCTGCTGGGGGTCTTGACACGGGAAGACTTAATACGCGCGATCACCCAGGATGGAACGTCTTTGCATGTGCGCAAAGCCATGCGTCACGATTTCCAGATTGTCGACTCGCACGACATGCTGGAGCAGGCCGTTCAAGTGCTGCAACAATCGGGTTCCCGATTCTTACCCGTAGAGCACAATGGAGGATTGGTTGGAATGCTGACGCTCGAAAACGTGGGGGAGTTCATGATGATTCGCTCGGCCTTGCGCCATGCATCTCAGCAGGTACAGGCAACCGATCTCAGTGCCAAAGTGGGTTAAGGGGACCGCTAGAGCGGTTGCAAACGAGCGCCACCGCGGGGAGGCAGCGAAGAAAATGCCGCCAGCTTTAGCTTGCTCTGTAATGTCTAACGGAGTGGCCCCGGATGACTTGATCCGGCTCCGACTTGGAGACGTCGTCCCCGCCGACGCTCGACTCCTCCAGGGCGACCCAATCGACGTCGACCAGTCGGCCTTGACAGGTGAGTCTCTTCCGGTGACACACAAGACAGGCGAAACGGTCTATTCAGGCTCCATTGTCAAGCATGGGGAGATCGAAGCACTAGTTGAGGCGACGGGGAAAGGCACCTACTTTGGGAAGACCACACGCCTGGTTGAAGAGGCGTCTCCGGTGAGTCATTTTCAAAAGGCCGTTTTGAAAATTGGGGACTATCTCATCGTCATCGCTACGGCTCTAGTGATGCTCATTCCGGCCGTGGCGCTCTTCCGTGGCGACAAGATGATGACCACCCTGCAGTTTGCTTTGGTTCTGACGGTGGTGGCCATTCCCGTAGCGATGCCGGCCGTGCTGTCGGTCACCATGGCGGTGGGGGCCCGCTTGCTCGCTACGAAGCAGGCCATTGTCAGCCGGCTGGCCTCCATTGAAGAACTGGCTGGCATGGACGTGCTATGCTCCGATAAGACCGGCACACTGACCCAGAACAAATTGACCTTGGGTGAGCCTTTCTATCTTCCCGCGGCTTCCGCTGAGGAGGTCATACTGAGCGGCGCACTGGCTTCCCGTGCCGAAAACAAGGATCCCATCGGCTGGGGCTGGGCTTTGCTGGTTTGGGGATATGCCCTGGCGTGGTTTTTTTTCAACGACCGGGTCAAACTATTTGCCTATCGGCTCTTCGAGGCGAATCATTCCGAGATATTAACGAAATGGGGTGGCATCAGGGATCCACATTTGCGGTTGATTAATTCGACGTGGTCTGCTTCTTTTTTTGGGGGGGTATCGCCCTCTCAGGCCCGTTTCCCCGGTCTTCTTGACCGACTGAATACTGTATGTTTTGGCAGTGCTGGCTGGCTTGCTCTCATTCCCAACATTTCACCTGGAGGAAGAACATGATCTTGAAGAGGCAACACCTCAATTCCGTCTCATTTGTGCTGGCGCTATTCCTGGTATGCTTTTCAAGCGGCTGTAAGAAGAAGGCTCCCGCTCCGCCGCCTCCCCCGCCGCCTCCTGCGACGCCCGCACCCAAACCGGCTCCGACCGTCACCATTTCCGCCTCGCCTAGTTCCATAGAGAGAGGACAGTCCTCGGTGTTGGCCTGGCAAGCCATCAATGCCACTAACGTGTCCATAGATCAGGGGATCGGTGACGTGAGCACCAGTGGGTCCCGGACAGTCTCGCCCAATGCCTCGACCACTTACACCATTGCCGCCAAGGGTGAAGGTGGCACGGCCACGGCGACCGCTCGCATAACGGTGACGGCTGCTCCCCCGCCACCTCCACCCGCACCTGTCAACCCTTCCGTGGAAGAACTCTTCCAGGAAAAGGTCAGAGACATCTACTTTGACTACGACAAGTCGGACATCCGGGATGATGCGAAACCGGTTCTAGCGGCCAATTCGGAATTCCTGAAACAGAATCCTTCCATCAAATTCACCATCGAGGGACACTGTGACGAGCGAGGTAGTGAAGAATATAACATCGGCTTGGGCGACCGGCGTGCGACGGCAGGCAAAGAATACCTGGTGACTTTGGGGATTTCGGCTGA
This sequence comes from Terriglobia bacterium, assembly GCA_035541995.1. Lineage (GTDB taxonomy): Bacteria > Acidobacteriota > Terriglobia > Versatilivoradales > Versatilivoraceae > DATKMG01. Next base: position 2,120 of record DATKMG010000061.1, on the reverse strand, counting down.
CCGGATCAACACCATCAGCTACGGGAAAGAAAGACCGCAGTGTACGGAGAAGACAGAAGAGTGCTACCAGAAGAACAGGCGCTGCCACTTCGTCATGGCTGGTCATTAGCAGCGAATCTCTAGAATTTGAGGATCACCCTTTTCTCGCGAGGGTTGTACTGTCTTGAAGGGCTCCCCCAAGCATTGGGATGAAGAGTTGAATGTTCTGGAAGAGGCCAAGTTCGACTTCGAAGTCGCGGGCGCGCAATTCCTAGGCAAGGATCTGGCGCGCATCGTCTCCCCAGAGCCTAGAACAAGAATCATTTCCATTTTGAAATTAGACGAGCAACTCGAGCGTTTATTATTGCAGATTCTACAAACGACAGTAGTCGGTGCTTCCGTCATCAATTGTTGGTCGGGTTGGCATAAGGATTTATATGACAAAAGGCTACATCCCAGTTTGACCTCCCCAATTCGGGAGCAAGTCCTTCTGCAAAAAGGAGATGAGGACTATTCACCAACAGTCGATTGCGGAAGCGCCTAGGCAACTCAAGTAGGAGTGGATGAGATTTTGGCGAAGGATAGGCAGGGGGTACTCAAATTCCATCTTCCGTGCGAAATTCAGGTAACAAGAAGCTGCCAGTTGCTGACCAAGCTGTCCGCGGATTGCGTGGCATAAAGTTGCTCCCCAATTTCGGTGTTCATTCACTCACCTGACCTGGCTTCAGAAAAACGATCTCCAGGCGCGACATGCCCTTCATAAAGAGCCGGCTGGCGCGCCCACACAGCTTGTCCGTTTCTCCTTTCCCGGTTCCAATCACCTCCGGATACCAGCCGGTGCCCATATCGATGCGAAGCCCCTTGCTGGCTTTCAATATCCCCTCCCTGTCAAGTATCTTTTGCGGTTCGCTCCATCCCTTGGGGTTCGTCAGGTCAGAGTTGTAGGTGGCGTAAATTCCCTCCTGGGTCATTTTGGAATCTATGGCATGGTTGAGGAGGATGACGTATGTGTTCAGGTAGGTATTCCAGTGAATCGACGGGCCCCAGAAGATATCAGCATTACCCTCATGCCAATCGACCTTGGCAGGGAAAATTGGAGTGAAATGACCTCCTATCCCCGGCTCGCTGAATTCTCCCTTGTACCATTTCCGGGTTTTTCCCACAGGGTCGTCGCGGTCGGCATAGCGAAGGCGAGCCACTCCGACTCCCTGTTCTTTGAAATCCCTGACGTAACTGCTGAAGAAGAAGTAGAAGTACTCCTTCTTGCTGTCGAGTATTGCCGAAAAATCACCCTCTCCCCCGGCGTCCCAGGGACTCTTCGTGTCACAGCGAATGTTGGCTGGGTCAGCAGCAAGAACGAAGCCCAGGTTAAACCAATTCTGGCCGTTGTCCAGCGAACGGATCCAACCGATCTTGGGTGCGGTGGGAAGGTGGTCATTGGCAATGCATAGGTTATCCGGCTCATAATGGTAGGCTCCGTACAGCGTGCCGTCATCATCTTTCCACGTACTCTCGATCCATGTCCAAAGCCGGTCGTTGACTGTACCCATATGCACTTGGGTCGGCGGGCCCAGGTGCAGCAAATCCGAGCCTGCGGCTCGCCAGGGGTGAAGGAAAGAATTGAAGAGATAAAACGTGTCACCATCCCAGTGGGCGGGGCTGTTCGAGTCAATCTCGTGGGGGTTGTAGTCCGGGTTGTCAACTCCCGGCATCTGGAAAAGCGGCGCAGGCCGGAGCACGGCGGTTGGGAGGGCAGGCTGCTGCGTGACAGTCGCCTCTCCCTCCGGTTGGGCCGCCGCAACTGAATTCTGGAGGATCATGACCAAGACACACGCCATTGACCAGTTGAGGGCCTCTGTCCAAACTGTCTTTGTGTTACGCCACATAGACTCGCTCCCTTAAATGCTCTGCAATCCCGGCCCCACGCGGGCCGCCAAGGCAGGCTGGCCATATGAAAGAACAAAGCCGGATGAGTTGACACATTATGTCAACTTCCTTGCCTGTTCCAGAGACCCATACCGCCAACCCCGACCAATGTAGCACAGGGACCGGCAGAAAAACCAGCGGTTCACGCACACCTGATAATGCGTAGTGCGGCCTCTGAGCGCACGCACTGCCACACGGACGGGGAGTTACGAAGA
>DATKMG010000060.1:0-5378 GCA_035541995.1 Terriglobia bacterium | reverse complement strand
AATCGAGCCGGACAACCTGGGTGCCCTTGTCCTGGCGTCAGACTCTTACCGGGCCAAAAATGATTGGGTTCCAGCGCTGAAATACATTGGGAAGGCTGCGGTCCTGGCTCCCCACGATGCCAGGATTTGTCAGAAGTATGGCAATCTGCTTTGTCTCTCCGGAAACAATGAAGAGGGTTTGGTCTGGCTGGAAAAAGCGCAACAGCTCGACCCCAAATTAAAGAACCTGGATTTTGAAATGGGCAAAACGTGTACTCTTCTGCACTACAATTTGAAAGCGATTGAGGCTCTTCAACGGGCTGGCCAGCGGCCCCCCGTCTCGCCGGAGATTGACTTTTGGCTCGGGGTCAACTTCGAAAAGTTGGGAGAATGGGAGAAGGCCAGAGCCGCCTATTCGAAGTGCCTCCAGCAGGATCCCGCCAACGCCCGTGCCCTGTGCGGCCTGGGCCACGCGCTCTCGATGCTCAAGCAGTATGCCGAGGCTGAGAAGTATCTTCGCCAGGCCCTCCTGCTGGATCCCTCCTTAGCGGAAGCCCACGCCCATCTAGGCCGGCTCTATCGGCAGTTGAATCAGAAGGAACAGGCTGTACGAGAACAGTTGATCTTTGACAGTGTCAGTCAGTACCAGGGTCAGGCTGAATCCAAAGGGGACAAGGTAGAGGAAGAAAAGGGGAAGGTTTGGGAGAAGTGCATCCAGTTGGTCAAAGAAAACCAGGAAGAACAGGCGTTGGCGCTTCTCAAGACTCTTCCCGGTGTCAAGACGGCCACTATGGCCAAACAGTACTACAGTCTTGGCGTGATTTATCTTTCATTGAATCGTCTTGCAGATGCTAAACGTACGTTGATCAAGGCCCGTAGTTTGAACCCTAACGGCCGGGGAGTAAATAGCACGCTTGGCATGGTTTATTTAGCGGGCAAGGATATGGGAGAAGCAGAAAAGGCGTTTCAGGCGGAACTTACCTCGCATCCCGATGAGGAGCAGGCGTTGCTGGGATTCGCCTGGCTTCGTTTCGCCGAAGAAAAATGGGAAGAGGCAGTGACTTACCTGGAAAGATCCAAGACAAAAGCCTCCGACAGCCTTTTGCTTCTTTGCGACGCCTATTTTCACCTGGGCAGAACAGAACAGGGATTGATCACTGCGGAAACCCTGGCGGCCATTGCGCCCACGGATCAGACCATTTTGGAATCTTTGATTGATTTACTCCAAAGACAGAACCAGGCGGAACTGGTCGCCCGCATACAAAAACAGTTGGCGAAGCAATCAGGAACTGCACCTCACAATTGATGATTGACATCGGGAATGTGATATTGGAGTCGGAGTGCGTGAACATCCTGGGACCTTCACTCCCCGGGGCGGCAACGAAAAATGTGGGAGCCGATCTCCGAGCGGCGACCTGTCAGGACTAAACTGAATCGCCGCACGGAGTGCGGCTCCCACATTCTATGGTTCTTGAACTAGCTTGAGAAGGTCCAGGGCCAAGGAAGGGAAAGGGTCTCCTGGAACCGAGGATTGGCTGATGACCACGGCCAGTCCGATATGGAGGATACCAGCCCGGCACGGACCGGGTTCTCCTCAACGTAGCCTCGAATGAACTGGAACTGCCTGGCTGACTTGATCCTGGTTTCATAGAAATTGTCCTGCCAGGTGACATTGAATGCTTTCAGGTGAGATGAAGACCGACGGGAGATCCATCGGTTCAAAGCAGCCATTCGTTTTGAAATTTCTTTCTCATCCTGGCATCCAAAAAGAGCGTGCCAGTGGTCCGGCATTACCACGAACGCCGCCAAAAGAATCTGTTGCTTTGAGGCTGAGAAACACAAGGCAGAACAAATCACCTCAGCCACGTCTTCCTTGATCACCCCCAGTTTCGGCTGAAGACATTTTGTGACGAAAAAGGTCCCATGTTCCTGCCGATGCTTTCTCAAGTTGCAGGTATGAGGTTCCATTTGAGTCCTATGCTCGCAAATGTAAAGGTCGAAGGTGGGAGCCGCACTCCGTGCGGCGATTTCCTCTTGGGGAAAAGAATTGCCGGAGTTCGAGACGGATCGCCGCTCGGAGATCGGCTCCCACTTTTTCTGTCGCCGCACGGAGTGCGGCTCCCACCTTCTGTATCCACAACCTCTCAAGGAGAGGCTGTATCACAGATTGATTCAAGCATAAAAAAAGGGATGGGGTCCAAGAGGACCCCATCCCTTGTCCAGGTCTGTCTACTTCAAGAAGCCGTAATACTAGAAGATGAACTTGATCCCAAAGCGAGCCGCGAATGGAGGATTCCAAAAGCTCGCCATGCCACGAGTTGGATTAATAGCATAGTTCTGATGAGGGTCAAATGAGTGAGGATCCTTGGTCAAGCTGGGATCCTGGGCATACGTGGACTGCGCCACCAGCTCCTGCCAATTGAATCCGTTCAACAGATTCACATTTGTGAGGTCCATTGACGCGGATGGATCGCGATCCCGGGTAACCAGATTGTCGATATACCGGACCGTCTGCTGATTGAAGAGGTTCAAGACATTAAATTCAAAACGCAGATGCATGCCTTCTTTGATTTTAAACTCATGGGAAACCATGAAATTGGTCTGATTCAACGTGGGAGTGCGTCCCAAGTCGCCCCGGCCGTTGACGATCATGACATCCCAAATCGTATCCTCGACAGTCGTGCTCAGAGGAGTGCCGCTCTCGACAAAAAAGTTGGCACTCACTTGTGTTCCCCATTTGAATTGATAGGAGCCATACACCTTGAAGACATGGGGCCGGTCAGTCGGCAACCGTCCATACAAGTACTGGCCTCTGGCATCCTTAAGGTAGGCTTCGTCGTCATACTGTGTGGAAGTGTTGGTGCCAGGCCTGGCTCCTATAGCACTTCCGCTCCCATTAAGTCCCCCTTGGTCAGCGGCCCAACCAGCCCCACCCGCGATCTCATCGGTGTCAGACAGGCCCGGGTAATTCCCCCACAGCTTACTGTAGGTGTAGTTGGCCCCCAAAAGCCATCCGTTGGAAAACCTGCGGTTAACCGAAAGTTCAAGGGCATCATAGATCCGCTTCGGTTTAGGCATGGCGAAATCGGGCGTCGCGCTGATGTGGTTGGTTTCCGTCTTGGCATTGCCTTCTCCCGGATTCCCCAGAGGATAAATCTGACTGCCATCCGGCAGGACCTGCCCAATATCCTCAATGGTGCGGTTCAAACTGGAACGGACATAATGGGCCCCGACCACCAAACGCGGATTGAGCTCGTACTCTCCGCCAAAGACCATGGTGTCCTGACTCATGGGTTTGATGTTGGGATCGACGGCGTCTGAGCCAAAACTCGGGATGCGGAAGTCACGAACAGAACCTGGTACGTCATTCCAGAGATTCTTACCCGGCAAATTTGTTGGACTAATCGACCCAAGGTCCAGTGTATCCAACGCATGGTAAGCTTCTGTCCATACGTCGCCGCCAAAAGAGCCGCGAACCAAGGAATACTTGGTCCAATCAAAGAATCGCCCCCAGCTTCCAAAGATCTTCAACTTGCCATTTCCAAATACATCATAGCTGGCGCCCAATCGGGGGGAAAGCTTGTCGCCCCAGCCAAATTGCATGGCATAATTCTGGATATCGCGCCGGAAGGAGGGGATGTTCTCGTGTTCGGTGCGCAATCCCAGGCTTAAAGACAGACGGGGATGAATTCGCCATTGGTCCTGAATATACAGGTTGTCTATTGTCGACCCGGCAGAACCCTGAGTGCCGAGAACGCGGAGCGCATAATAGCCATAGGTACCCCTTCCAGCCTCACCGGCGAAGTTGGTGAAGCTCCTATCCCAATAGATGCGCGTCTCGTAGCCACCACCTTGATATCCGGTATTCACTATGTTTACGTTCTTGGCAAACCCTGCCCCACCTTTTAAATTGTGGGTGCCCCCAAGGTGGAATATCTTGCTGAAGTCCCCCTGGAAATAGCCCCGGCTGGTAATGTCAAAATAATTAACTGTTATCGGAGGCACATTATACCAGCCATTGGGTTGCTGCATATCTGGCGGAATCTCAAAAGGCAGACCGATTGCACTAGATCGGTAGATGATCGTATGCTGGCTGGGGGGATTTGTATCCTTGTAATTGTCCCAGAAATAGCCCCCCTTAAAACTTAGCAAGGCAGTATTCGACAAAGTAACGTCGACTGATCCGGAATAATTGTTTTTGGGGATGTAAAAGCCCTGATTTTTATTAGGATCATAAGTACTAATTGGGTTGACGTTGAAATTCGAACCGTATCCGTCATAGGGTGGAAGTATCCCCGTCGCCTTAAGGGTAGTGTATAACCAGGAAAAGTTGGTCCGGATACGGGAAGTGGGGTCCCAGGAGAGCTTATTGAACAGGGACAAAGTATGCAGTGTACTTTTGAAAGTCCCGGGGGTGGTTCCACCGTCAAAAAGGTAATTGGCTTCCTGATGCTCGATAACAGGAGAGAAGGCAGTAAAGAAATACAATTTGTTCTTGAGAATGTAGCCGCCGACTGCACCGCCGATTTCATTGATGTGGTCTTTAGTCTTACTGTCCTGAACATCCTTGGCATCGATCTGGTTGATCGGATCAACCACTAAACGGGGATTGGGATCGCCGTTGAAAGGCGATCCGGAGTTGTACCAGTACACATCTCCATGAAACGCGTTACCACCGGACTTGGTAACCGCGCTGATCACGCCCCCTAATGCTCCGCCATACTCGGCCTCCAATCCGGAGGTTTTCACCTGGACTTCCTGCAGATATTCATAATTGGCATCCTGACGTGAAGTGCCATCAATTATGCTGGTTGTGGAGACTCCATCGATGATGTAGTTATTTTCCGCGGCACTGGCCCCATGGACTTGGATGCCACCTTCGACCTGTCCATAAGTGACGGACGGTGAAGTCAACGCAATGTCCTGGAAACTCCGGGACTTGGGTAAACGGTCAAATTCGTCGGACGTCACGTTGTGAGCAACCATGGTGCTGTTGGTGTCGACCATGGGGGTCTCACCAATGACTTCCACGGTCTGTTCTACTGCTCCAACCTGAAGGGCGGCGTCCAGCCGGGAAGTTTTTCCCAGAAGCAGAATTACGTCCGGAATTACCGCTTTGGCAAAACCCTTCAACTCGAATGTCACGTCGTACCGACCGGGTTCCAGATCGCGGGCATAATAATTCCCATCGGTACCCGTGGTGGTCGTGTAAGTTCTGTTGGTTTCCTTGTTGGTAATCGTGACTGTCACGCCTGGCATCACGGCCTTACTGGGATCTGTCACCTGTCCGGTGATGGAGCCAAACCGCTCCTGTGCCATCACGGAGCTGGGAACCATCAATCCCGCCAAGAGAAGAAACATAAGTCCAATAGACAGAGCAAGCAATCTGCTCCTTTTTG
>DATKMG010000059.1:0-5703 GCA_035541995.1 Terriglobia bacterium | reverse complement strand
GAGGCCAATTATGTTTAAGGAGGAGCGTGTTTTGCTGCTGTTACTGGTCGGAAGCCTCCTGACAGCAATGGTTCCGGCCGACCTTTACAGCCAGGAAATCACTGGAAACATATCCGGCACGGTGACGGACCCGAGCGGCGCCGTGATTCCGGATGCAAAAGTTGTCGTCAAGAATGACCTTACAGGCGCTCAACGATCCACAACCACGACTACGGCTGGTGTCTTTTTCTTCACCAGCCTCCCTACCGGGGATTATCGGCTCACGGTTGAGAAGACCGGGTTCAAAACATCGGAGACTACCGGCATCCACCTCAGTGTGAACGATAAGCTCAACTTTCCAATCATGCTGGAAGTCGGTGAGACCACCCAGACCGTTTCAGTAACGGGTGAAGCTGTGGCGCTTCAAACAGAGACCGGCGAGGTTTCAAACCTGGTCGGAAACGCCCAGATGGCAGCGTTGCCGCTCAATGGGCGTTATTTCGGCCAGCTTGTGGACCTCGTTCCCGGTGTTGCCCCGGACGATGGCCGCATCAGTGGAAATTCGACGGCGGTCTCGTTCAATGGCAACTTATCAAACTCCAATTTGTACCTGGTCGATGGTCAATTCGACATGGACAATGGCAACAACGGCGACACCATGGTGACTCCTTCGGTGGATTCGATCGAAGAGTTCAAAGTCTTACGGAACAATTACAGCGCAGAGTTCGGCGAGGCGACCGGCGCCATAGTCAATGTGGTTACGAAATCGGGCACCCAGGACTTCCACGGCTCCCTCTTTGAATTTGGGCGGAACGACGCCCTCAATGCCACCGGGTTCTTTCTGAATGCCAATGGGGAACAAAAGAGTGAACTGCGTCAACACGAATTTGGCGGCACCGTGGGTGGGCCGTTCTGGATTCCGGGGAAGTACAACACGGAACGCACCAAGGATTTCTTTTTCCTGTCACTACAATATCGCCGGGAGGTTAACGGAAATGTCCTCACCGGAACTGTTCCCACGCAAGGGCAGCGCCAAGGAATCCTGGAGACACCTTGCGCGTTGGGGCAGGCGGGGTGTGATCCTCTGGAATCCCCTGTCACAGGGGAAGCTAACGTGGATCCCTCACTGATCGACCCCAATGGCAAGGCGCTGCTGGAGCGCTATCCACTCCCGAACGCCAATTATGAGGCCAACGGATTTAACTTCATCACCAGCTCGCCGGAAAAGTCCGACCAAAACAATATGTCCGTCCGCTGGGATCACAACATCGGTGAAAAAGCCGTGTTGATGGTGAATTACATGCGACTGAACAGCCCCACCAATAACAGCAACACCGGTTGGGGGGATGACAGCTTCCCCTCGGTTAGCAGCGATTGGTTTTATGGAAGCAAGCTTGGCTCCATCAAGCTCACTTACATGATCAGCCCACGCACGGTGAACGATTTTCAGGTGGGGTACTCCGGCAACACCATTTCCTTTGTAACGAGCAAGGCCTCTGATCCAGTGCTGGCTTCGCGGGATGGTTTCACCTACACCGAACTCTTTCCCGAGACCAGCGGTTCGTTTCCTTCTATGTGGGGCGTGGAGAATTTCAGTGCGGTCGTGCACACCGCCCCATTTTATAACCGCACCGACAATATTCAGATTAAAGATGATATTGCGCACACGGTTGGGAAGCACAGTTTCAAAACAGGATTCTTTGTCCGGTTTAGCCGCAAGCGCGAACCTGCCAACGGCGGCGATGACGAAACAGCAGGAACCCTCGGCTTCAACTCTTTCCAGGATCTGCTGCTCGGGAATCTCTCAGAGTATACGGAGGAGCAGACTCTCAATGAGGTGCCCAGCCGTGGGCGTGATCTCGCCGTTTACTTGCACGACACTTATAAGGTGCGACCGAACCTGACATTAGATCTCGGTCTGCGCTGGCAGTATCTGGGCCAGGTTTTCTCAGCCAACAACAATATCGCCGACTTTTACTCAAGTCGCTACGACCCCTCCCGTTGCTCGATCAGTGCGTTCGATCAGAACGGGTTGGTTGACCCCAGCAAGTGTGATGTGCTGAACGGCATTGTCACGCCCCAATCGCCAGGGGTGCCGCGGGCATTGACCACAGCCCACTACAAGGACTTCGAACCACGCGTGGGATTCTCGTGGGCCCCCCGTTCGAACCAGAAGTTTGTTCTCCGCGGTGGTGCAGGGATTTACCACGGCCGGGACGCCTTCTCCCACGTCAGCTCCGCCGGGCAGCAGCCTCCTTTCGATCTTTACCCCCGTCTGACCAGTGTAACCTTCAAGGACCTTGCCCCCTATAATCCGGAAACCCCGCAACCGCCGGTGGATATGAAAGTGCTGGACTCAAATTATCCGAGTCCGCAAAGTTACCAATACAGCTTCGGCGTCCAATACGAACCCTTGCGCGACACGATCCTCGAGGTCAACTATGTGGGGAGTCATCAAATTCACATTGGGCGAAACCGGAACATCAACCAAATCCCGGCCCAATTTCAGAGTGGTGTCTATGATGCCATCTTCAACGGAGGGCCTCTTGTCCCGGCCACAGTGCGCCCCTATCTCGGCTACAGTATTATCAACGTCAACGAACGCGCGGGAACTTCGCGTTATAACTCACTGCAGGTATTCTTGAACCGCCGACTGCAAGGAGGGCTCCAGTTCCAGGCAGCCTACACCTTCTCGCGCAGCATCACCAACGCGGTCAATCAAGATTCGGAAGGTCGCGCCAGCCCGGTTCAGGACGCCTATCATCCTGACCTGGAGAAAGCCCTGGCGCCTCAGGACATAACCCATTCCCTGGTGTTCAATTACATATGGCAGATCCCAGCATTCAAAAACTCCAAAGGGTTCAAGAAAGGTGTTCTGGGGGGTTGGGAGTTGAATGGGATCACCATGTTTCGTTCCGGGAGTCCTATGACCGTCTGCCTCGACAACGATTATGCAGGGTTGGCGGACGGGGGGGTTTGCGAACGGCCCGACCTGGTGGCTTCGCCGATTCTTCCTAAGTCTCAGCGCACCCTGGGCCAATTCTTCAACACCAGTGCGTTCGTTGCTCCGGTGCCTGGGACGTTCGGCAATGCGGGGCGGAACCTGATCCGCGGGCCAGGAATCAATAATTGGGATTTTTCTATCTTCAAGAATATGGAAATTCCCTGGTTGGGACAACACAAGGGTTGGGCCGCCGGGGAGACGGCCAATGTCCAGTTCCGGGCTGAGTTTTTTAACCTCTGGAATCACACCCAGTTCAGTGGTGTCGAAACCGGTTTCGTTTTTCCTACGGATGAGAATGGGAATCTCCTACCTGGACAGCCGGCAGCCAACAGCAGCTTTGGAAAGGTGACGAGTGCCCGCAGCCCCAGGCAAATCCAGTTGGGAATAAGGCTCTCATTCTAATGCAAATGCTATGAATCATGTTGAGGCGGGGCCGCTGAATCCGTTCGGCCTCGCTACAACTTGAATGTCGGACGAGGTCCTGGTCCCCCTAATCAAGTCGCTTGTGTTAGTAGGAGAAATAAATCGCATCTCTCAGGCGGGAACGTCCCTCGTGGAGTGGGGTTCCCGCTTTTTGCTATTATGGTGGCTGCACAATCAAGATCCCGGGGCCACAGAGGAATGAAGTCCAGGAATCTCCAGGCACACAAATCTCAGGCTCTCCCGCTGCTTGTCGGTCTCTGCTTATTGGGGTCTCTCCTCTTCACTGCAATTCTGACCGGCCAGGAACGCCTGAAGGCCTCCTATGAGGCCGCACAAGGATACTTCCAGCGCGGTGAGGATGACCAAGCCCGGGCCGCATTCCGCACGCTGCTTGTGGAGACCTATGGCGCACGTGCCGCGCTTTACCAAAAACAGGGCTCAGAGACTCACGCGAAAGAAGATCTTCAGGCGGCTGCCGAACTCCAACCCCAACTCAACCCTCAGCTTGAGAAAGCGGGACCTCCCTTTGACCTTTCCAAAGATGAGAAGGCGTTGCTCGAGATCTACACCCAGGTTTTGGCTAATGGACACAATTATCTAGGATTGATTGCGGCACGCCACGAGCAATTCTCGGAGGCTGCTCGCCAGTTTGGGCGGGTTCGTGCTATCCAGCCTGATTTTGCCAATGCTGACTTTAATTTCGGATTGGCCCTATTCTCGTCCGCGCACTATTCGGAAGCGATGGCCCCACTGGAACAGGCTTTGGCCCGCACCCCATCCAACCTTACGGTCAAGAGGTACCTCGGGTTGACCTGCGTGCAAACAGAGCAATATGAAAAAGCCGTGAAGCTACTCGAGGAGTTTCGTTCCAGTCATCATGAGGATCCCCAGGTACTGCTAGCGCTGGGGATGGCGCTGGCACGCAGTAACCGCCCTGCTGAATCCCGGCATGTTTTTGAAGACTTGCTGAGGTCTAACCCGAACTCGGCGCCGTTGTACGTTTGGCTGGGGGAGGCATTCGCTGCCGAACGTCAGCAGCAGGATGCTGAAAGGGAATTTCGACACGCCCTGCAGATCGACCCTAAAGTTGCTACTGCGCATTCCTCCCTGGGCTTGCTGAGCCTGAGGGTGGGACGGCTGGACGAGGCACAGCATGAGTTTGAAGCCGAACTTTCCGACCACCCACACGATGCGCGTGCACGATACCATCTGGCCTTTGTTCTCCTGGCTCTTCAGAAATCCGACCAGGCCGTGCCGATGCTGCGTCAGGTGATCGCCGAACGACCCAACTACGCAGAGGCGCATTACAGTCTGGGCAAAGTTCTTCTTGACCAAGGAATCCTAAGGGAGGCAGTTGATCATCTTGAAGCCGCCACCAGGTTGGACCCTTCCAAACCCTACAGCCATTATCAGCTGGCTCGTGCTTACCTGCGGGCTGGAAAGAGCGACGAGGCGCAACGAGAATTTAAGATCACACGTCAGTTGAAGAGTGAGCAGAAGGCCGACACTCCCCACGACGAGGAGCGAGTCCCTTGAGGAGCCCCAAATTTTTCTTTCCGTTAACGATTTGGGCCTTCCTCCTGGCTGCAGCCGTCCCACGCGCTCCTGAGACCCGGCAGGTGCCCGTGCGCTTTACCGATATCACAGACTCTGCGGGCATCAAGTTTCGACATGCCTTCTCACCGGAGAAGAAATATATCATCGAATCGATGAGCGGCGGCGTGGCGTTGTTTGACTATGATAATGATGGCTGGCTGGATATCTACTTTACCGATGCGTTGACTGTGGATACCGCCAACAACCCGAATACTGCTCGAAGTGCCCTCTACCATAACAACGGTGACGGGACCTTCACGGATGTCACTGAAAAGTCCGGACTGGCGCACCCCGGTTGGGCGATGGGAGCAGTGGCAGCAGACTTCGATGGCAACAGTTACCAGGACCTGTACGTCACCTGTTTTGGACACAACCCCCTATATCGCAACAACGGTGACGGAACCTTCACGGATGTCACAGCACGGGCCGGAGTGGATGACCTACGCTGGTCCACGGGAGCGGCTTTCGGCGACTACGACAACGATGGAGCCCTCGATCTTTTTGTCTCCAACTACATCGACCTGAACCTCGCCGACCTTCCTGCTTTCGGCAAGGACGAGTCCTGTAAGTATCGAGGAATTCCTGTTCAGTGCGGTCCCAAGGGATTGCAGGGCGCTGGCGATTCAATGTTCCACAACAATGGTGACGGGACCTTTACCAACGTCACCAAGAAGGCGGGTGTCTCAGATCCCGATAGACGG
>DATKMG010000058.1:0-8527 GCA_035541995.1 Terriglobia bacterium | reverse complement strand
TTATGCCGCCGGTCCCCGAGGAACTCGAAGAAGGGAGAAACCTCCCCTCCAGTGGCACCCTTATCATAGGCAACAAAGGGACGATGGTTCACGGCTCCCACGGGGCGGACGGTTTGCGCTTGATCCCGGAGAAGCGGATGCAGGAATATAAGCGTCCTGAAAAAACCATCCCGCGAGTCATTGGAGGTCACGAAGCGGACTGGCTGCGGGCCTGCAAAGAAGGACCCGGGGGCAGGCCCGCCAGTTCAACATTCGAGTATGGAGGAGCGCTGACTGAACTGGTGCTGTTAGGGATGATTGCCATTCGCCTGAAGGACCAACGGTTGGCGTGGGATTCCGCGAACTTGAAATTCACTAACAATGCCAGGGCCAATGAACTGCTTCACATTCCATATCGCGAAGGCTGGAAACTGTAGTGGCGAAACTTTCTTTAAACCGCAAGGCCACTAGAGAACCGAACTCAAGTTCCCATTCCAACTCCCAGGCGAGCCAACTCCCCGATATTCCGACCCTAAAAGTAAAACTTCAATGCAAATTGTATCTGGCGGGGGTCACGCGCCGCCGTCAGATAACCGAACTGTGGCGTTCCGAAGGTGGTCGTGTTGATCGAATTCTGCGGACCCGACTTGGCCAGTTGCAAGTTGCCATGATTGGGGATATTGAACATTTCGGTCCGAAACTCAATGCGCTTGCTCTCGCTCAACTTGAAGTTTTTAAACAGCGAGAGGTCCCAAATCTGCAAGCCCGGACCCTGCAAGGTGTTCCTGCCGGCATTGCCAAAAGAGCCGTCGGGCGGATTCTGAAAGGCGCAGGTGTCGAAGTAAGTCCCTGCCACACATGGGGTACCCTTTGGATCTGCAACCTGGTCAGGACGCTGCTGGCCGTCGGACTGTGCCCCGATGGAAGTCGCCCCCGTCACCGTGAACCAGTTGCCGCTGGAGATTGTGGTGATACCACCGACCTGCCAGCCTCCGATCGCTTGGCCCAGCACCCCTGACGTACTCGCACCCCAACGTTGATTAGGACCAAAGGGCAACTCATAGATGTAGTTGAAGGCAAAACGGTGGCGGACGTCGAAGCTGGAATTGCCATACTCCCACTCCGGGTGCGCCATCCAACGGAACCAGTCGCCGTTTTGAGACCCCAAGTTGGCATTTGAAGCATTATCGATGGAGTGGCTCCAGGTGTAAGCCGCAAGGAATGACAGGCCATGGCTGAACCGTTTCTCCGCACGAACCTGCAGCGAGTTATAGAGGGATTGGCCAACCGAGTTGAACAGACTGATGCCGGTATCGATCTCGGGGATGGGCCTTCGGGAAGCGTAGTCCGCGCCGGGAATTGCGCTGGGAGCCGCCTGATTGGCGTTAAAGAATGTGTAGAGTTTCGTTCCCTTCGATCCTGCATAACCGATTTCCAGCAACGTGTCCGCGGGTAACTTGTACTGGGTTGAGAGGTGCCATTGCGTCACGTAAGGCGTTACCAGCTTCGGATCCAAGGTGAAAAGCTGCGGGGTGTTTGGATCGCTCAGGGCATTACTGGGGAACCCTTGCGACAGGACATTCAAACCGGGGATTGAACAGTCGTTTGGCCCCAGTGCCGGGTTGGCAGAGGGCAGCCCACAAGGTGTGGCGAATATTTGAGTGACGAAGAAGGGAGGATTGAACCCCTGGCTTGGATTGGAGTAAGGGCCGTTCTCTTCCCCCCCATAAAAGATGCCGAAGCCCGCCCTGATTACAAGCTTCTGGGTCGCGCTATAGGCAAACCCGACGCGGGGTGCAAAGTTGTTAAGATCCGGATTAATCAGCCCGCGGCTCGCAGTGGCGCTCAGTGGTGCCAGCGCTCCGATGGTTGGCGTCATCTGGGCCGTCTGTCCCTGGGGGACAAGCACGACTTTCTGGTTCAGATCATAAGTGCCCTGCGCATCGTACTTTTCCTTCACAGTGGTGAAGAGTTCATAGCGCAGGCCCAGGTTCAAGGTGAGCTTGGGAGTCAGCTTGATGTCATCCTGCCCGTAGAATGCGTAGACCGGGCGCAGATAGTCCACATTATGGAGGTTGTTGATTGACCCTCCATCGGGTATGCCGAGCAGGAATTGCGCGAATCCCGCAGGCACACCGCTTGTGGTAGCAGGGTCGCTGACGAACTGCCCTCCAAAGTTAAGTGTGCCGCGCGGAGCTGCCGGCTGGAAGATGGTAAATTCCTCAGACCGAATTTCGGTCCCGAACTTGAACGAATGCCGGCCCCGATTGTAAGTCAAATTGTCGGAGTAGCTAAACGTGTTCTGGATTTCAAGAGAGGGGAGATAGGTCGGGCTGCCCAGGGTCGAAACATCAGCGAAATAGATTTGAGGGAGGCCGCCGTTGAGAGGGACGTACGGCACGCCCGGGAAGCCAATTGCGCCGGAGACATCTTTGTCGTAATTGAATTGCAGACGTGAAGAGTATATCCGGTTGTAGCCAAAGCGGAACTCGTTCACGAGATTCTGGTTGAAGACGTGTGTCTCGCTCACCGCCACGCTGCGGTAGGAATTGGTCTCGATGCCGGAAAAGAAGCCACCCCCATCAGCTAAAGTACCCGGAAAGGTGGGAGGAATACTGCTGGGCTGGTCCTCGTAGCTGAACCGCACGAACATGTTGTCCTTCTCGGAAAACACCTGATCGACTCGGACGTCAAAATTGTTGCGGTTTTTGGTGAGGACTGGATTGGCAACGTAGTTGTACCCCGCACCATTTATATTGGGCAATGGATATAGCGCCGCCAGCCGTGCTCCCAGCGGGTCGATGACATTGGCGGGGATAATATTTACAGGTCGGCCTGAAGAGTCGTAGCCAAATGGGACCCCGCACGCGCCTGTCGCGCTGGTGGAACTGCTTTGGGCGAGACGCCCATTGAAGATCTCGCCGACATAGGTGGGTCTGCCATTGCAGTCAAAGGCCGGTTTGCCATCCGGCCCGATCGCACGCTGCGTGTAGTCGATCAAGTCGCTGAAATCGCCGTCCCTCTGCGCCTGTGTGGGCACTGTCGCAGTGGAGGTCTGCCCCTGCCGCACACGCAATCCCTCATAGTCGCCGAAGAAGAAAGTCCGGTTGTGGCCGTCGTAAACGTGAGGGATCACCACGGGCCCGCCGAGTGTGAAACCGAACTGGTTCTGCCGGTAGGGCGGTTTTGTCTGGTCGAAGAAGTTGCGGGCATCCAGCACATCATTGCGCAAAAACTCGTAGACGTCCCCGTGAGGAGAGTTGCTCCCAGACTTGATGGATACGTTCACAACGGAGCCATTCCCCCGCCCAAACTCGGCGCTGTACGAATTCGTCTGGACTTTGAATTCCTGGATCGCGTCAACGGAAGGTTGAATGACGTAATTCGTTTCGTTAAGCAGGTCCGTTAGGTTGGAATTATTGTCGATGCCATCCAAAAGGAAGTTGTTCTGAAGCGAGCGACCTCCGTTGGCGCTAAAGCCATAGCCCGTTTCATCGCGTGCCCCTGGCTCACTCGGGGTAGTTCCGGCCGTCAGCAGCGCCAGTTGAGCAAAGTTACGGCCGTTCAGGGGAAGATTGACTACCTGACGGTTGTTCACCACCTGGCCAAGGTCAGACGTGGCTGTTTCCAGCAAAGGGGCAGCACTTGTCACCTCGACCGACTGTGTGATCTCACCGACCTCCAACGACAAGTTCATCAATACTCTTTGCTGAACCTGTAGTTCTATCGGTCCGGCAATAGCGGTCTTGAACCCCTTTAACTCGACCGTGATCTTGTATCGACCGATGGCTAGAGGGCTGGCTACGTAATCTCCGAGCGAGTTCGTGGACGTCACGAAGCTGGTTCCCTTGTCCACTTCAGTAACGGTCACCTTGGCTCCGGGAAGAACAGCCCCCGATGGATCCTTTACGGTGCCGACTATAGTCGCTGTGTCTTTCTGCGCCCAGATTACACCGCAGAGCCAAGTTAGCAGTGACAATAAAAGGAAAATGCCAAAAAGCCTCCTCATGAGCCTTTGAGGCGCCCCTTCAGTGAGATGGTTATCGTGGATTGAGTCCATGATGCAATGACCTCCTTACCCAACCTAAATCACCATTGAGAGGTGAAACTGGGTTGGGAAGTGTGAGGACCCGATAGGCATGCCGCTTTCACAACAGTCAGACTATCCCTACGGATCTAAATTGTTCACTCATTTACTGAGTTAAGAATAGCACGCCGGCTTTTGGGATTCAATCCCGCTGATGTTAAGAGAATGTAAAAAGAGAATCGGGAGCCCTGGCTCTTGACAGAGCGGGAAAGTCAGTCGAGAATTCCACGTTCACTCAGGAAGCTGTTGGACCCTCAACGAGTCCAAGTCGATAGCATGCTTCAGTCTCCTGAGGACTCTACGAAGGCGCCGCGTGACGATTTGAAGCTCACCACCCGGAACGAAAGAGGCGTGGGTAGCCACGGTGAGCGCATTGGCGACGGCGGTCGCCACGAGCCGTGGGCTTTTCAGCCGGCTTCACAAGCCCACGCCTCCGGCAAGATGCATGGTCGGCATGGCTATCGGACCGCAAATTCTCATGAAATCTCTAATTTGTAGGCTTTTCTTTTTTCTAGCAGGTGGACTTTGTTTGGCCTGGCCGGCCCTAGCCAAGGCCAGTCCCCTGAAGCGGTTTGAATATTCCTTGCCGCGCATGGGCACTATCTTCCGGATAGTGCTCTATGCCGGGAATGCCACCCTGGCCTCCGAAGCTTCTTCCGAAGCGTTTGAACGGGTCGAACAACTTGAGCAGATTTTCAGCGATTACCGCGAAGATAGTGAGTTAATGCGAGTTTGCCGAACGGCCTCTCAATCTCCGCAGAGGGTGAGCCCCGATTTGTTCTCCATCCTGCAAAGTTCGCAGCGCGTTTCAGAGCTGTCGGATGGCGCGTTTGATGTGACAATTGGACCCGTCGTTAGATTATGGAGGGAAGCCCGGCGCCAACGACGTTTGCCGGAGGCGGAGCAATTGTCGAAAGCAAAGCTAGCCGTTGGATACCGTAATGTTGTGTTGGATCCCGACGACCTCTCGGTCTTTCTGAAGAGGGACCACATGAGCCTCGATTTGGGGGCTATTGCAAAAGGCTACGCTGCTGATCAGGCCCGTATGGTGCTGGAGAAGCATGGCATCCATTGCGCCCTGGTCGCCGCAGGAGGAGACTTGTCGATTGGTGACCCTCCGCCGGGGGCTGCAGGGTGGGATGTGGAGATTCGAAGCTGGACGTCGGGATCCGAGTCGGAAAGCCAGACGCTTCAACTGCACAATTGCAGCACTTCCACCTCGGGGGACAAGTTCCAGTTCCTTGAAGTCAAAGGGAAGCGTTATTCCCATATTATTGACCCCAACACGGGCCTGGGGCTGACAGATTCTGCCAGCACAACCGTGATAGCACCAGATGGGACAACCGCCGATGCCCTGGCGACCACCCTCAGCATCCTCTCTGTCAGCCGGGCCTTGTCATTGGCGGATTCCCTTGACCAGGTCGCTGCGTTCCTGGTTCGCCGCCAGGGCGGGAAATTCATCACCGTTCGATCCCGGAGATTCCCTCCGTTTTCCGAGGAGGCCAGGCATCAGGCCAGCCTGAAACACCCCGTGTCTGCACCACATTAATGGTTATAGAATAGGAGACAACTTCATCTCAATGTTCCGGAGATTGTCAAAATTCAAGTTATCCCTTTCGAAGCAAAAAGGCATGGTACTTTTCGCAACCGGAGTCGTCTGTTCTGCCCTCGTCGTGTTTACAGGTCACGCTGGTCTGGAATCGACCTCCACCGACAAGTTCTGTGATCAGACGTGCCACGTTCATCCGCAGGCTACTCAGTCCTGGATCAAATCAACTCATTACTCCAACAAGAGCGGAGTTGTCACTCATTGCATCGAGTGCCACTTGCCCCCCGGAGGAGCAGAGTTCTATACGGAAAAGGCGCGCCTGGGCATTCAGGATATCTATGGCAAGTTGTTTAAGGACGTTGCCAAGATCGATTGGCAAGCCAAGCGCAGTCTGGATGCAGGCAAGACCTTCACGTACGACTCTGCTTGTGTGAAATGTCACGCCAACCTTTTCACTACGGGGCTTTCGAAGAAGGGCGTGGACGCTCATCTCCACTATCAGCGCTCCAAAGACCGGATGCGCTGCATCAATTGCCACTTGTATTCCGGACACTACAGCGAAAAGAAAGCAGAAGAAGTACTGGATGCTGAAATCGATGAATTGAAGGGGTTCCCTGAACAAGGCAATGGTTTCAGGAGCTATGCGGAGACGATTCCGGGAACGCACGTCAAATTCGGTATGGTGGCCATTCCTGGCGGGGCTTTCCTGATGGGGAGTTCCGACTCTGAGCCTTATAGGCGGCCGGACGAGGGTCCATTGCACAAGGTTCGGTTAAGCCCTTTCTGGATGGGACGGGCTGAGGTCAGCTGGAGGGAATACGAGGCTTTCCTAACCCAGCGAGGAACAAAGGGTAAACAGGACGAGAATGTGCGGGCACCCGCAGCTGTCACCGGTCCCACGCCGCCTTATGGTTCTCCGGATCAAGGCTGGGGGCGAGGATCCCGACCGGCTATCACCATGACGTACCATGGGGCAGTGATCTTCTGTGAATGGCTCTCTTCCGTCACCGGAAAGAAATATAGGCTTCCCACCGAGGCGGAATGGGAATATGCTTGTCGCACCGGGACGAGTACTCCCTACTTTTTTGCCGGGGATCCTGCACGTTTCACTGCCCGGTCCTGGATCAACAAGATTCGGGGAATCAAGACCTCACCCATCGGGGAGTATGCCAAATATCAGGCCAATAGCTCCGCCCGCACCAGCCCTCCCAGTGCCAGCAAGCCGAATCCCTGGGGGCTGGTCAACATGCTGGGAAATGTGAAGGAATTCTGTTGGGACTGGTACGATGCAGAAGCCTACTCCAAGTATAACTTGACGGAGGAGATTCTTAATCCTCGAGGGCCGGCATCGGGGAAGGAACACGTCATTCGAGGCGGCTCGTTCAAGAGTGATGCGTCTGATTTACGGTCGGCAGCTCGGGACCATACTCGAACCGATGACTGGTTGACGACCGATCCGCAATCCCCCAAAAGCATCTGGTGGTACTCCGATTCGAACGATGTGGGTTTCCGGGTAGTTCGGGAAAATGAGGAAGGATCAGCTACGGAATCGGCCCTCAACTCCAAATAAGTGAGGCCGCTTTTTGAGTCAACAGTGGGGAACTTTGCAGTCATTATATTAAGGAGATATAGCCATGAGCGAGAAGAAGCAATCGAATTTCAATCGTCGGAATTTCATCGGCACCGTGACTGCTGTTGGGGCAGGAGTCCTGCTGACCCGATGCAGCAAGACTTACCCGAAAATCACTTTTATCGATAAGGCTCCCGATGGACCGCCGCTCAAGGCGGGGTTAGTCGGTTGCGGTGGCCGCGGAACAGGGGCCGCTCAGGATTTTCTGAAGGCGGGTCCCAACCTGCAGATCACTGCCTTGGCCGATGTCTTTCCGGATAAGATTCAAGACACCCGTAAAACCCTCCAGGAAAAGGCCAATCAGAAAATTACAGATGATCAGTGCTTTGTGGGCTTCGACGCCTACAAAAAATTGATCGCTTCCGGGGTTGATATTGTCCTGCTGGCCACCCCACCACACTTCCGGGCAGAACACCTGGACGCTGCAGTAGATGCAAAGAAGCACGTCTTCATGGAGAAACCGGTAGCGGTGGATCCTGTCGGAGCCCGTTCAGTCATGGCTTCAGGGGAAAAAGCCAAGTCGTTCAACTTGTCCGTTGTGACCGGCACTCAGCGGCGCCATCAGCGCGAATACATCGAAACCTACAATCGCATCGCCAATGGAGCCATCGGAAAAATCACTTCGGCCCGGATTTATTGGAACCAGTCCCAGCTCTGGTTCAAGGAGCCGCAGAAAGGTATGTCCGATATGGAAGCCATGATCCGCGACTGGGTGAATTGGAGCTGGCTATCGGGTGACCACATCGTGGAACAGCACGTACACAACATCGACGTGGCCCACTGGTTCCTCGGAGGGACTCCAGCCAAGGCCGTAGGTATGGGTGGTCGTGCGCGGCGCGTTACCGGCGACCAGTTTGACTTCTTCGCGATCGACTACACGATGACAGATGGGACGCATATCGAGAGCATGTGCCGGCAGATTGATGGATGCATCAACAGCGTTTCCGAATACATCGTCGGGACGGAAGGTTCCACCAACTGCAAAGATACCATCTTCGACAAAGACGGGAAAATCGTGTGGCAATACCAGGAACCCGGCAAGGAGCCTGGCAAATCAGCCTTCAACCCTTACGAGCAGGAACATGTGGATCTAGTCAACGCCATTCGCACCAACCAGCCGATCAACGAGGCTGGAAACGTCGCCAGATCTACATTAGTGGCCATTATGGGCCGAATATCCGCATATACCGGTAAAGAGGTAACGTGGGATGAGATGATGCAGTCGAATCTGCGGTTGGGACCGAAAGAGTATGCTCTGGGCCCGGTGGATATCAAGGCCGAA
>DATKMG010000057.1:0-4384 GCA_035541995.1 Terriglobia bacterium | reverse complement strand
GCTCGGGCGACGGGTAAGCGTAGTAACAAAACTGGGTGGGCAGGTAACGGTGAAGTTTGCGGGTCAGAGACCACACAGGGGTCCACTCGATTTCCGTGTCCTCATCAAGTGGCAAAGGGATATACGCGAAACGGGATCCTTTAGCGTTAATGGCGTCGCGCTGCCGGTATTGCCGCTCGCTGAAGCACATGCAATCATTGGGATGGATTCCCAGTCCATCCAACTCTTTGAGCCTCGCCTTGCGGCGCGTCTCGGTGCCATGGAAGACACCGCTGTAACGCTCCAGGGCCTCACAGAGACCACTGGCCTTGGCTTGCAGATCACCGATTCCCTTGCCTCCACTACGGCTTCGCGAGTTTTTCTGGAGATGTTTGAGGTTGTAATGCGGGCCAGCGTGGTTCTCGCCCCCCCAATAGACATGCATCAGGCCGTCATTGAGTGCTAAATGGCGTTGCAGGCCAGTCACTGCACCGGTGATGTGGCTGATATGTTGCTGATACTTCCGGAGCGTCTCCTCCGGTGCCACCACCCGATGCCCCCCGTCCTCGGTGAAGGTCTTCTTGCGGCTTTCCAGTATCACCGGCCTGACCGATTGTTCCATTGCTGAGGCCAGGTCGCCGCAGGCCTCGCATTGGGGCTGCCTGGTCACCGTATGCATTTGCGTATACCAGGAGAGCACATCGAGCGAAAGTACCTTCCCCTCCAGGTGAGATGTCTGTCCTCGTATGATCCATTTTGCGATTTCGGTTGCCGCGATGCCGTAGGCGACCTGTTGTGTGGCTGGTGTCGCTGCACTGGGGATGGGGAAGTACTCATCGCGATTCTGCTTATGTTGCACAAACATCTCGGCCGAGCGGTTCAGGCGCAACCGCCGGGCCAGGCACTCCCAACATCCGGTCCGGCCTGGATGGAAGACTGGACCGATCAATATCTCGCGACCCAGCGGTTTAATCAGGATCCACGGCCGCCCACTCCGCAGGGCCTCCTGGTTGTAGGTCTGTAACTCCTTCCGGAGATAATCGTCGGTTAGTACGACACCTAGTTTGCCCGCATCGCCCGTACGCACGTGAAGCGAATCGAGTAGCCCAAGAAAGGGTAAGATCATCACTTCACCAAACGAAGCAACCGACACTGGCGTCTCTGCCAGACGTTGGGCCGCTGCCTGTGGAGCAATATCCTGGATGGCCCAGAAGGCCGCTTCGCCGATGGAGAGCGACTGATCACTCTCGGTGAGATACCCTTTCTGTTCCAGCATCGTGAGGGCGTAGTAGACTTCTGCGGCGGAAGCCCGGCATTGCAGCTCTTCCACAATCTCATCCGCCGACCGCCGGCCATCGATCAAGGGAGTGACTAATTCAAACAGGCGGCCATTCAATACCGAGTGGCCGATCTCAGACAGCATCAAGATGCCTTCATCTTTGATGCTCTCTGCATGATAATGAGCTTTGAATTGCGGCCGCTTTATCATGGGCCCTTCTTCTTGAGACCATCAGGGACTACATAAAAAGTGCTGTATCAGGACTCAACGGCAGGCACGAGGCTGGCGTAAAGCAATCGCGCCTTTTCTGAGTCAATGAAACACCCGCGACCTGCTGCCGACTCCCCGGGCCAGTTGGGACTCGTACAAGCGAGCCAGGTAATCGTAAATGACCATTTCTTGACCCCGCTGGGCTGAGCGGAGCAGCCGGTTGGCGTGCATGTGCAAGTAGCTTGAAGCCAATTCGGCTAAAGGCAAGGACAGTCGCCCTGCTTGCGCGCCGGCTTTCAACTCCATTATCGTCGAAGCCCACTGCTCGGAGCGGCGCTGGAGTATCTCGATCCCGGGCCAGAGTGGGCTTTCGGAGTCCTGGGCCGAGTCAAGGAGCAATTCCAGATCCCTCCTCTCTTTTCGGAACCGGTCACCCAATTGACCGATCAGGTGCTCATCGGCTCTAAACTCCATGGCAAATGCCTTCCGGATTCTGTTCAGCAGGGAATGCCTGGCACCAAGGTCCAAGCCAAGATCGTCGAGGATCATGTGCATCCCACGCAATGTCAGCCGCCAGCGTTCATCCAGCCCGGTGTCCCCCGTTTCCAGCAATTCCATGATATCCAGCACAGCTTCGCTGTCGATATGAAACAGCCGCTCAGCCAGCTGAACCCCTTCTTCGCCGCCATACCGTTCGACCTCTCGCTCATAAGTGTCAAGCTGCATCCGCCAGAGTCGCCCATCTTCCAATAGCAGAGCCGCTGCAGCCTGGAGGGCAGGCAGCGCCTCGGAATGCAGACGCTCGGGAACCCCATGTAAGCGCAGACGCAGATGCCAGTCCGGGTCCCCGTAGCGAATGAAGAACCAACTTTCCACAGCACCGGATTGAAGCAGTTCTTCGGTGAGCGGCCGGACAATGTCACGAAGCACTTGATCTGCTATGGACGTGCCGACGTAGAGCTTTGCATACAGCCACTCCGAGCCCGGCGGAAAGCGGCGAGTAATAAAGGATGAAGGGTGAAGGGCAGAGGATGAAGGATTTGACACAAAGTCAATTTCAGTTTCAGACTTCATCCTTCTCCCTTCATCCTTCCCTTTGTGGCTTTCTTCTTTTTTTCGAACAAAAGGGATGACCAGTTCATGGACAAACCGACCTTCGGGGCCTCGCACGCAGAGCTGGTCAGGATCGGGGAAAAGTTCAGTAACCACGACTCCGATGCGTTGCCTGATCAAATGAATGAAGGCCTCAGTGCAGAGGAAATTATCGAGATCTACCGGCAGCGCATTGTCGCCATCGGCCAGCAGGATCCAACGGGGCAGCTTCCGCTCCGCACGCCACTTTTGGACAGATTGAAAGCGCGTGGCTTCGTCGCCGGTGCTGAGGAGTTTGATATCCTCCTTGCTTACGCGCCAGCGCGCTAATGACAACACCAACCGTCCCATTGCCACGCGAGGCAGAAATGGAGCAGACCAAAGCGCTCCCCAATCCCAGCCGAGCGCAAACGCGACCTCCTGGGTTTGGAGCGAGCCCAGGAACTTATACACCCCGGAGCTGGACTGGTGGAAAGCGTGGGCGCTGGTCAACCGTGGTATCACCTGGCGGCCAAGCCGCACCGAACGCAGACAGACCCGTCCATTTCGGACTGAAACCCGAAGATCAGTGACGGGGATTTGTTTCCCAACCGCGGCGCCGGAGCGCCCCAGGTAAGGAATCTCGTAATCACGCAAGAGGGGTCGCAGAAGGATGTTGCCCACTCGCCCTTCCGGCAAATGCACGACCTCGGCAAACACGGCGTCAGGTTGGAGTGCCTCTTCGGCTCTGAGGTGGCTCTCGACTTGCTGGCACATCCATCCGTCCGCGTGACAGAATCGCCCGAGGAGATATGCCCCGGAGGGCCCCGAGACAGCTCGGAGGAATACCCGGAAATCGCCTCGTGATATGGCGGCGTCATCAGTGCCGGCAACAGAGGCGGTGACTGCAAAGGCGTCCGGTAGCGGCAGCAGCTCTTTAGGGCTGATGGCTTTAAGGTCAGGAAATTCGAGACTGATTTCTTGAGCTTGGTTTGCCAGGGCTTCAGCCAGCTTGTCCAGCACCAGAGTATCGAGCGTCCCCCACTTAACCGTTTCCGCAGGCGCACCAGGAAGTGCCAGCCCATTTAACAAGGGAGTGGCTTCCTTACTGGCCGTGCCTCCAGGTGGAAAACCAATGCCCACTTCCTCATCCAGTGCCTCGACCAGCGGCACCTCTTGCTGCTCGTACCGCTCAGTGAACGCATCGCGAAAACGCGTCAAATCATCCATACGTGGACTGCCGAACAATCGATGCAGTACTTCGACCCCCTGGACGATTTCCGCCAGTACTGTGCTGCCCAGCATCGCCCCGGGTGCAGATTTGACCAGGTCAACTTGAAACAGCCTCGGCAATTCCACCGGAGCGGGCAGTTCTTCGAGGGCTTTGGCCAGGTCCCGGTACCGGGCTGGTGGTACTCCTACTCCTGATGCATCTATCTCTGTGGTCGCCGCTCGGGTTTCGGAGAGAATGGCTGCAATCCGGGTGGTGGACCCGTTTTCACTCAACAGCTCAATGAGGGAATGAATGGGCTCGGGGCCGCTGCCGGGAAGTGCCAAATCCGGCACCAACACCTGATTGTCAATTAACTCCAAGATGTAAGCCTCCGCTTCGGCCTGTGAAATGTCTTCGCCAACCAGCTCCGACGCAAGCTGGTCTGGACGAGCCCCCTCCTGAGCCAGAGCCAACGTGGTCGAAAGAGCATCCGTGTCTTCTACGGACACGAGATGGTAGGTGCGGCGTTTGTCCTTAAACCGGGATTCGACGTAGCGTACACGTCTGGAAATGCGGTAAAGACTTGAGTTCGGATAGTAGATGAGCGTTTTTTTGAGGGCCGGCTCCCGCCC